>JBEKAG010000161.1:0-3045 GCA_050015955.1 Nitrososphaerales archaeon | reverse complement strand
AAAAGGCATACCTCATCTGATTCTTAACGGTGCATCGAAAGCGTTTGACGCCACGGGCTTCAGGATAGGTTACGTCCTGGTACCAGAGGACGATAGAATGTCAGAAGAGCTGAAGCACAAGCTTGCAGACTACTGCAGGGTGAGGCTGTCATCAAACACGCCTGCTCAGTATGCGATAGCTAGCGCGATGAATGACCGAACGGGGCATCAAGAGACAGTCGGCAAAATGATAGCGGCAATCGAAGGAATCGTGGAGTCCGCCATGAAGTTGCTCGGGGAGAATCAGTACCTCAGCACAGTCAGGCCAAGAGGGGCGTTCTACATCTTTCCGAGAATAGACATGGGAGCACTGGAGTTCAAGGACGACAGAGAGTTCGTGCATACACTTCTCAAGGAGAAGCTCGTGCAGACAACGAGAGGCTCTGGCTTTGGCGCTCGTAATCACTTCAGAGTCGTGGCTCTTGCCCCGAAGAATGTGATGGTCGACTGCATAGAAAGGATAAACGACTTCTGCAAAGAACACTCGAAGTGACGGACAACTAGAGCGCGCAGCAGGTGAACGCGTCAGTCCGGAGCATGGGGTGCAAGCTGAAGAGCACACCTAGTGTTAAACGACGCCCACGAGCGACGAATGACGCCACGCTTGGCGAGCCAGGCGTGAAGGTCGAGCCTGGCTCAGCCGTAGGCAGGATACCTGATTCTGAGGAACCGTCGCATTTCGGAAGTGAGCCTCTCGCCGAGTTCCTTCTGGTTCTCCGACAGGCCCACCTTCCCTGGGTTGGTGAGGACGAAAGGCCCCTGCGCGTAGCTTCTTCCTTCCTCTGGAACCACAGTTTCCAGCCCAAGCACTGCCATGAGCCTGGCGACTCTCTCGTTCCTCGGCTGGCCGGTTTCCTCGTCCAGTGACTGGAGGAGCATTTCACGCGGGAGCTTCCTGAAACCGTATGGAAAGGGGCTGGCGGGCTTCAATCCAGATATGATCTCCGTCGGAGAGCCGAGTATTGTCGGATAGGGTTTGAAGAGCGAGTCTATCTTGAGCATCCACGTTTCTTCTGGCCCAGAGATAACGGCGTCGTAGAACCCAGACTTCGGAGAGGGCGATATGACGAAATCCCATCCTTTCGGGTTCTTGGTGTAGCTCTTGAGCACTCGTCTCCTCAAGATCTCCCCTTCCAAAAGCTCCATGATTCTTTCGGGACCGACGGGGCGTTTTAAGGTCTTGGACTCTCGAGCCACAAAGCGCGCGGCTTAAGAAGTGCCAATGTGCCGAGTCTGCTATGATTCCGAGAATGATCTACACCGGAATCAGGGTCAAGAGCATGGAAGATTCGATCAGGTTCTATGCCGAAGTCCTTGGCATGCAGCTCCTTGAACGGAAGGAAACGCCCCAGACCCACGGAGAATGGGCCACGCTGAAGAGCCCAGGTTCGGAACAGGTGATCGAACTCAACTGGTACGCTCATGGAAGCAAGTTCGGCGAGCCCTATACGAACGGATCTGAAATCGATCACTTGGGGTTCGAAGTTGAGGATCTGGCGAAATGGGTTCGCGAACTCGAGGCAAGAGGGGTGAAGATCCTCGTTAGACCCTACGAGATTGGAGGCTGGAACGAAGCGTTCATCGAAGACCCGAATGGGGTGTGGATCGAGTTTCTCCAGCGTGATTAATGGTCTATTGGACTCTTAGTCACTCTGTCGGCCTGCCGTCGTACTCCTCGGGCTCAGCTTCTGCCGCAGCCTTGGTGCGCCTGATTACCTTGTCCTGATGCTCGGGCGGAGAATAGATGGTGTACAGCTTGAGCATAGAGGTCTTTGAGGTGTTGATTACGTTGTGCCTTGCACCAGCAGGAACGATGACCCCACTCCCATCCTTGACAAGGTGTTTCTTCCCGTCAATGACCACCGCGCCTGTCCCCTTCTCAAACCTGAAGAACTGGTCCACTGTTTCGTGTGTCTCTTCGCCTATCTCCTCGAGGGGCCTGAGGCTCATGAGTACGAGCTGGCTGTGCTTTCCTGTGTAAAGTACACGACGGAAATCAGTATTCTTCAGCGTCTCCTTCTCAAGATTCGTTGAGTACCCCTTCATCTCGTCTACTTTGGGGCTTCCAGTTGATTTAAAGATATGTAATGACTTTTGATTCTGTCGGAGCGCGAGCAATAACCGTTGCAGCGCGCCGCGCTTGGGGCCGTCAGGATAGGCGTCACCACTTCCTTCCTCCGAGGAGGTGCAAGAACTGCGAGCGCGCGCTCTCAGCATGTCAGACTCAACCTCGAACCGATAGGATGTGCGACGGAGAGGGTTGAATGAAGCTAGACGTCGGCCCGACTTTCAGACGCGGGAATCGTTCTGTAGTCTTAATAGGGCCGTCTCTACCGACACGCACCCATGTCTGGCACGAGCAAGAGAAGTAAGACAAAAGCGAAGGTGGAGGCCGAAGTCAGGAAGGTCGGGCATGACATGAAGAAGGCCGGCAAAGACGTCGAGAAGGCGGTCGAGAAGGGAGGTCACGACCTAAAGAGAGCCGGACGGAAGATAAGGAACAAAGTCTGAAAGACGAAGCAAGTCGCAACCTCCACTCCTTCTGCATGAACCGCCAAGGAACTCGTACGGGAGTTCGAAGTGATCATGGCGCATAGTTCCTCGTTGTTGGTGTCGAGGCAGTCGAGGAGGAAGTGGTTCTCGTCGAGGAAGTGTTGATGGCGTCGGAGATGACGGAGATGGTGGTCAGAATGTGATGGAGAGACGAGGACATTGAATCGGAGAGAGGGATCTCGCGCTCGTGATTAGTCTGTTTGTCTCCATACACTTCACCGATCATTATAGGTCGTGCGCAGTATATAGAGGCAAGGTATTTTTTGTGTTCAGATGCAATCTGAAGGGCAGACGCGCGCGCAGACGCTCAACCGCCTTGAACCATCGTACTTTTCGGCTTCTGGTCTCCAAGGTCGAGTCGGTCTACCCTGTCTTCGAGGTCTCTGATTTTCCTATTGATTGACTGGAGTTCCAAGTCCCTGTATGACGGAAGCTCAAACTCCCCCTTGATTC
>JBEKAG010000160.1:0-6290 GCA_050015955.1 Nitrososphaerales archaeon | reverse complement strand
GAGAATATATGTCCAAGAGAGAGTCTATGGTGCTTTCGTTAAGAGATTTACTGAGAAGGTGAGCAAGATCAGGATAGGTGATCCCACAAGGCGGGACATGGACATGGGCCCTCTCGTGTCCGAAGCGCAACGCAAGAAGGTCGAAGAGATGGTCGGAGTAGGCAAGAACGAAGGAGCCAAGCTAATCATGGGCGGAAAGCGTCCATCCCTTGGAGGTCCCTTGAGTAGAGGATTCTTCTATGAACCGACTGTCTTTGCCGATGTGAAACAGGACATGAGAATCTGTCAGCAGGAGATATTCGGGCCCGTCATCTGTGTCTCACAGATATCGACTTTCGAAGAAGGAATCGAGAAGGCAAACGATGTGGTCTACGGCCTCGCGGCCTCCATCTGGACAAGGGACGTGAGTAAGGCCATGAGAGCAGGGGCACAGCTCAGGTTTGGGGATGTGTGGGTCAACGACCATCTCACCCTAGCCTCGGAGATGCCTCACGGGGGCTTCAAGCAGAGTGGTCATGGAAAGGACATGTCAGCGTACACCTTTGATGACTACACCCAAGTGAAGTTCGTATATGTTGATACTACCGACGCGGTGCGAAAGCCCTGGTACTACACTGTCTACGGCGACTAGGCGCGCGCGCAGGCGCCAGCTGAATCGATTTCACCTTGTCTTCGTGAACGTGGCCGCCATCAAGAAGCCTAGGTCGGTGGCCCGGTAGTACCTTGGTCTGTTTTGGCTTGAGATTGGCTCCACTAACCCCTGTGCACGAAGTTCCGCGAGGGCGCGACTAACGTGACTCACGTGCCTTTTCTCGATAATGGCGAGCTCAGATGGAGTCTTCGGGCCTCTTAAGACATCCTCTAGGACCCGACTCCGGACCTCACTCCTGGAGACGAACGAGACCACCCGCCCGAATCCGTTCAGCGACATCCAGTCTTGTATAATGTAGTGCACTTTTATATTAAACTTGTTACCAGAGGGTGAGAGGAAGACCAGGATTGGCAGATTAACTTGAGAGATGCTCCATATTATCCTGCCTGCTGTTCCCGCAGGCAAATAAAGCCAAAATAGCATTCGCTTTACGGGCATGAATGAAATGCCGGAGACGTATCGATGCAGGATATGTCTCGAGGGTTTCTATGACAAGACCTCCCTCGTCGAACATCTGCGGGCAGACCATGAACCTCTCGAGGTCGAATCCTACGCAGCGACCACAATGATGATGGAAGACGACAGAGACAAGGTCGCGAGAGACTTCTTCAGGGAGTTCGAACGTCTCAGGAGGGAGCTCAAAGGGAACGATCTGAAGCCCTGCCCCAAATGCCGGATGCTGGTCATGCTCGAGAGGAATGGTGCAGGCAAATGGGTGCAGGTGAACGAAGACGGAAGCCCGCACGAACATCCTGAGTAGGGTTCTCGACGCCGCCATCTGGCAGAGGAGAGTGGCGTTGAGACCTGACGGGTGCGCGCGCCTTGAGTGTTGAGAATCAGTCTCCGACCATCTGTACCACAATCTTCCTGGTTCTCGGCCTGGTGTCCAGTTCGACGAAGACTATCTGCTGCCACGTTCCCAAGGTGAGGATTCCATCGACGAAGGGCACTGAGAGACTGGGGCCCACGAGCGACGCCTTGACGTGTGACCGCCCATTGTCGTCCTGCCACGTCTTCTGGTGCTCGTAGGGGATGCCCCTTGGAGACACACGTTCGAGCATCCTAGGGAAATCTTCAATCAGTCCGGGTTCGAATTCCATGGTCGTCACGGTCGCGGTCGAGCCTGATACGAAGACCGTCGCGATTCCGTCTTTCAGACCGCTCTCTTGGACGGCCTTCTGAACGTCTTTCGTAATGTCGACCACGTCGTTCTCGGTTCTGCTCCTCACTTCCACATGTCTGGTGACCACGGCCATGCATAGGTTTTCGACGATGTGATATTTCACCTGTGCGTTCCTTGGTCCGGGACGACCGCGCGCGCCCGACATCGTTTGCTCTCTCCGTCAGAGCAAGCTTGCGATGGGAGGTGGGTTAGTATGCTGACAGCCGTTATTGCGACCATGAACGAAGGAGAGACCGTATACGAGGGGATGCTCCCCTTGATCCGCGCGCGGAATAAGGTGGCACTCACACTGTAGTCTGGAGCCATCTCTCTTATGGCTTCAACGTGTTTCCTCCACTGACTACCGCTGCGCTCTGTCCCCTGAGGTCGATCTTCCTGAAAGCGGCCAGCGACGCGACCCCGGCCATTTCGACTTGAAGTCCGTATTCTCTGTAGAACGCCTTCCGCTCGTCTTCCATTTCCCTGTCCGTTACGTCCACGGCCTCGCCATGCGTCGTTCTTATCCCCATGATAGCCTGGTCACCGTAAGTCGGATAGCCGACAGCTATTGCACCTGCGTCTGTGAGTGGTCTTTGATACTTCACCTTCTCGTTTCTTCTGAAGGCAACGACGAGCGGGTCTGTTAGCGAAGCTTGTACTGCTATCAAGCGTGGTAGACTACGCACGCGTCCGAGCTTCTTGAGTTCCACCAGAGCCTTGTAGGATGCGCTGAACAAGGTGGCGTTGCCTACGGGAATGAGAATGTTCTTGACACTCGGAAGCTCCGCCACTATTTCGTAGAGCAGCGTCTTCTGGCCCTCCTTCCTGTAGCCATAGTCCCCTGTCAGAAAAGCTTCTTTTCTCTTCGCATAGTTAATGGCCCTTCTTTGCGCTTCGGTGAAGTCACCATCGACCCGTATGATTTTGGCATCCCTAGTGTCTTGGATGTTTCTAATCTTCAACCAGTTGGCGTTCTTGCTCACGAAGATTGTTGCGCGTATCCCACCCAACTTTGCGTAGTAGGCTACTGAATAGGCCATGTTGCCCGTGGATGCGCAGACGACTTCGTCGTACCCGTACTCGAGCGCCTTCGCTATTTCAACTACTGAACCTCTGTCCTTGAATGACTTGGTCGGGTTCTCCATCTCGAGCTTCAGGAAAAGGTCCTGCTGAACTGCAGGAAGCAGGGTCGTGTTTCCAAGCTTGTAGTGTTTGTATTCACCCTGGGGAAGAAGCGCCTCAAAGCTCCAGAAATCCTTTCTCAGAGCTCCCACCTCCGCAACAGCGGAATAGATGACTTCGAGGATGCCGCCGCACTTGTCGCAGAGCTGCCTCGGGAAGAACATAGAATACTGCTTCCCACATACGAGGCACTTCAGTAAGTATCGCATACCAGGCCGTGTTCGGGAGACTGATTTAACATCGAAGGGTCTTGCCATGCCTTCCCTGGAACCTGCGAGCAAGAATCTCTCGTACGAGTCAGCATCCATGCACACTCATACCAATGACCGCAGGTCGGACTAAGGGCAACGGAAGGGGTTCTTGGTCGTCAACTTCGCGCGTGGAAAGTGGAGAAAGCACAGATCCCTTGGTATCATCTTCGGTGGCGGCCCCAATCAAGTGCCCTCTCGAAACACGGCGGAGTTGGCACTTACACGAGTTCATTCAGGACTCGACGCCTCAGGTTCAAATACCATCCATTCACAACGAAATGCGGTGACATATCAATGACTGTTAACGTAGAAACCGTCAGACACAAGAAGAAAGAGTCCACCTTCAAGTGGTTCATCATCGCAATCATTCCAATCTTGGACCTCTGGTTTCTCTGGAAGTTGGCGGAAATCGTTTCTGCCCACGAGAAAATCAGTGTAGACGAGACCAAGATTCCCCAGTAAGTCAGCACTAGAGTCCCCGGGAATTCCGGAGTTTCTAAAGCAGCGTCTCCGATTTGGGAGTTCTTGGCCAGTAGAGCACGCGAATCACTAACCCTTATCGTGGGCTAGGTCCAGCCGGCCATTCTCATTACTATGGGGGTTACGTTTCCCTCGATGAACCCGGCTATGAAGAAGAACAAAGCCAGCCCAATAATTAGATACAGTGTCTGCCGCGCGACCCTGTGAAACTCCTCCGTCTTCTCAGGATCGGGATTCCGGAGTGACCTGAGGAAGAACACGCCCAGCTTGATTCCTGCGGAGCCCGCAAGCACAAACGCTGGGAGTTCGATTATTCCGTGAGGCAAGAGCGCCGCGGCAAGCATGGTTGAGTTGGGGACTAGGTCAGAAACCACGCCCACAAGAAGCCCGTTCAGCAATAGATTCACGAACGGCATAGCAGGGAACCATATTCCGGACAGCGCGGTCCCAAGTGACGTCTGCCAGTTGTGGAAAAAGATGTACACTCCGACAGCGAGAGGAGGGCTGCCGGTGACGATGGGGTTGATCTTCCCGGGGACGTACCCGAGGGCATAGATCACCCCAGTCAGGCCGTTGTTCCCAATCCAGAGCCCCAGAAGCCAGCCCAAGCCGAGGCCCGCTGCAGAAAGAAGATGATACTGGAGGTTTTGCAGAGAGAAAGTGAAATCCTTCAATTCCTTCAAACCTTCGACGAGCTTCCGCAAGAGCAGTCTCGGAAGCGGCCCCGCCAGGTCAGGGAATAGTGGCTTGTATACTTCGAACCCGACCGGCTCCAGCTTCAGCATCTCAGAGTAGATCTCTGTCTTGGCAAGGTGCAACACCGGGACTACGAGTATCAGTATTCCCACTGAAGCCAGAGACGAGATTGGGAGGTTGACATATGGAATGAACGACGATCCATACGAAATCACGCCTGTCAGGACTATGTAGACGATGCAATAGGCGAAAGCTATTCCAACATTCTGCCTGACTTGGTACCAGCTTTTCCGTATTGCTGCAAGCCCAGACAGGTTATCGGCGGCGACTGCCACAGGAGTGTAGATGAAGAAGAGGGCCAGCACCACAGTGAGTATGCTTCCCGCAAGGAGTACCACAATCGCCAAGAGCACTGCGGCCAGACTCGCCGAGTTGTATCCAAGGAAGACCAGAAGGCCGAGGCCAACCGACATCGGGAGGAAGGTCAACAGGTTGGAGAGGAACATGGTCCCTGCCATTGGCCGCCACTTTTCCACGAATCTCGACATCACGTCAGAGACGCCGACATGTACTCCTTCTCTTGCCTGCCAGTAGGATCCGTACTCCGCGGAGTAGACGAACCCGCTCGCCACCACCAGTACAGTCATCGAAACTGCAGCCGCAGGCAGGAAGTATTCCAGCAACAAGGCGACAAATGCTGGAGAGGAGAGCAGGTTCGACAGGTTGGTGAAGTTCTGATTGCTTATGTCGTCGACAATCTGAGTAAGCCAGTTCGTTCCCTCGAGGCGGACCAGGAATGCCACCACGAAGACTCCCGCTATGGACTCTGAGAGCGCCGTGAGGCCTGTAGAGAACATCGTCGGGACTGTCAGAGCAGGGCTCCCTCTCCAAATCCAGTAAGACCTCGACATTAGCCGGTCGAAGGGGATTCTCCTTCTGCCGCTCTTCAATGCTCTCTGGTTCTAGGGCTTTGTTTTAAGGAGTCAGCCATGAACGTCGGTTTTCTGCTTTTCGTGTGCCATAGGTCCCTTTATTCGAGGCAAGCTGATTCGGGGCTCAGACCAGGGTTGGCGTGTGTACTGCGGGATGTGGACGGATGCTTTGCTAAATGTTCAGGAAATCATATGATCCATTCTTCTCTCTCGACGCTTCTCTTTTCAAAGCCAATCTTCTTTGTTCCATACCGAACTTCTCCGTAAAGTGAGGCTTCTTCTTCGTCTCTGTAGACGGCGTCAACTATCCGCCCGAGAGAATCACCTTTCATGATTCCACTCCCACTATCGCCACCGACGACTGTCAGATTGTTCTGCCTGAATACGAATGGCAGGCAGTCCAAGGTGTTGTAGGCGTACAACCCCGCCCACATGGCTTTCACCCTCGCATTTCGGAACTTGGGGAAATATGCAGATAG
This sequence comes from Nitrososphaerales archaeon, assembly GCA_050015955.1. Taxonomy (GTDB): domain Archaea; phylum Thermoproteota; class Nitrososphaeria; order Nitrososphaerales; family Gagatemarchaeaceae; genus UBA183. Next base: position 456 of record JBEKAG010000160.1, on the reverse strand, counting down.
AATCGGGTTGACGTTTCGTTCATAATACTCCTGCTCGGCGGCGTACCTCGCAAGGTCGTGGTCGGGCAGGTAGATGAACGGCCTGTTCACCTCGTCCTCGCAGCCTATCCAGAAATCGTCTTCTTCACTGACTGGTTTGAAGTGGACCCCCGCTTTCGGCAGGATCACCATGGGGAGAAGGCCCAGGGGGTTGAAGTCCTTCGTATGAAGTAGTTCTTCCAACCCTTTGGTTGCTTTTGCTGAAACGCTGAAAAGTTGCCTCTTCTTGGCGTTCACGTGACCATCGATGCCTACGGGTCCCAACAACTCGTTTCCCCATGCGCCGCAGGCCAGCACAACGGTGTCGGAGCTGATTGTTCCGTTGAAGGCGCCACTCGCCTGAATTCCCTCGATTCTGGAATCCTGCCACACGAATGGTTCGCCATCGATGCCCAGTCTGTTGGACGGACCGACCAG
>JBEKAG010000159.1:0-6025 GCA_050015955.1 Nitrososphaerales archaeon | reverse complement strand
CATAGCGCAGCATGCTGACCGGTAATCAGCGCGCGCCCATATGGGACGAGTCCCAATGAGGGCGCCCGAGTTCGACGAACATATGTCGGCCCTAAGCTGGCTTGAAGAGCGTCTTAGGACAACCCGAGCTGTACTCGCAGGCCACGCACTTCCCGACGCTTGTGCTAGACGTGGGCTCTCGCTCGCCGGTCCAGTACCCTCGTTTCTCCACTACGCTCGCTTCCGCCGTCGCTCTGTCGTGCACGATTAGATGAACCTTCATTGACTTTCCGTAGATGGACTCGAGCTCCTTTGTCTTCCCTGTCATCAGTGATTCTGACACCTTCAGGATCACCCGCTTCCTGTCGTCGTCAGAGAGGTCCTGTGCTTTCAACCTGACGAGCGCGATCTGAAGCTTCGAGCAGTCGAATCCCATCGAGTCCAGGAGCAACCCGTAGATCCTGACTTGGTTCAACTGGTCCTTCCAGAGCTGGTTTGGGTCCCCCTTCGTGGTCTTCAGCTCCACCAGCCACAGGGGCCTTCCCTCAGACCACACGATATGGTCGGGCATCCCCACCACACGGAGACCCCTCACGCTCCCCCACACCCTCAGTATCGCGTAGCTCGGCTTCTTCCCGCTCACGAGCTTGACGAAATCCTCCGCGGTTATCTCAACCCTAGGGATGAGCTCGTCGTGCAATTCTGTCCCCCTTTCCTTGGCTTCGGTCGGAATCTTTCCTAGCGCGAATTCGTTCTCCACTTTGTATTCGCAGTAGAACTGCTCTGCGATAGTCGAGACTCCGACGAAGGCAGTGTCGTGACGGAATTCTGGCTTGGCGGATGACAAGAACTCCTCTTCCCTCTCCCAGAGGTCCTCCCAGAACGCATCTGTTGCATTCTTCAATCTAGGTTTAGCTCGTGTGATAAGACGATATTGGTCGCTGAACCTTTATGAGTTGTTCCAAAGTTGTGGGACAGACATCCGTAGCGCTCGCTGAACCTTTTTGCCTCATCTCTTCGAGCTCCGTCTGACTCAGGAATGCGAGGGTTCTCGGTTCAATTGAATTGTCTGCGAAAAGACGGTATGTGGTATTGACATAGACAGTGAATCTCTCTTTGGGCCTGCCATGCTTCAGCCAATTCAATTGCTCAGTGGTCGGCCGTAACTGGGTCTCTTGTCCCGGTGGACTGCGCAGGGCGCCAAGAGAAGAACTAGTCTCCCTTGTAGTCCGCTCCTGGCCGTTCACGCTTGACCTGGGCTGCTTCCTCAGACCATTCGTGACCACAGTGCTTACACTTGTAACCGTACCTGAATTTCTCGATTTCTTCACTCTCAGGAACCTCAAGAGTCACAGGGTTTTCTGTGTCAAGCGTCATGGTGCTTTCTTTCCGTCCACTCTGAGAGAAGACATATTCTTTGGCCTTCCAAGTCTTGCTTTCATCACTGACTTCCTTCTTGGAAACCAGCCTGATTTCGTACCTACGCCCGCATGAAGGACAATGACGAAAGAATGTCCTAATCGCTGACATGGCCGTGGCGGGTGGCAGTTGTGTGTGTTAAGCTTTCAGATTCTTCTTGATTCGTTGTTCCCATTCCTCTTGAGTAGAGTTTCCCCTCTCCGCAGAATGCTATCACGTCAGTCTCCATCCTAACTGCACGCGTAGTCTGAGTTGTCTCTCAAGATAAATAGGATTCATGGGGGCGGATTGACGACTGTAAGATGTGCAGAATGTTTGCCTATGTTGGGAACTCCAGGGATGAGCTAGAAAACCTGGTGGCAATGCTGCGTGATTCGGCCAAGAGAGATAGGATTGCTGAGACGTTGGGGATGGCGACGACAACACACCCAGACGGTTGGGGTTATGTTGTTTCGTCCGAACTTGGTTGCGAAGTCGAGAAATTCGGGAACGACATCTCCAAGGAGACGGACATCAAAACTCGGCTCCCCCCGACCAGCGGAGGAATGTTCGCCATCTTCCACGCTAGGCAAGCCACCAAAGGAACCATAGGAGAGAGCTCATCTCAGCCTTTCTGGGCCGACGATAAGAGCGACACCCTGTTTCTCGCTCACAATGGCTCATTGGACATGGACGGGATGAGGGAGGACCTTGGGCTCACTGGCGAGACAGATAGCGAGATGATCCTGAACTATGCGGTACGGAAGGGACTGCCTGCGGCAGTCACCGACCTCTGGAAGTATGTGGACTCAAACAGCGCCTTGAACTTACTGGTACTAAGGAGAAGAAGAGATGGCAAGGATGAGTTGTACGCGAATTGGCACTACAAAAAAGGAAGCCCCGACATAACGAAGTACTACGAGATGATGTACCAACATCTTCCCCACGGCAGGGTGGTATTCTCTTCTACATTGAATGAATATGGTTTGAACGGGAGAACTCTGCCACAAGGACGTCTGATGACAGCCTCTGAGCTAGGCACCTCTCCTATTGATCTGCCATAACCGGATTCGTTGCACTGAGAACAGGACGGATTCTGAAGTGACGTAAACCAGCACCTGATTCTCTGTCTTCTACCGGGACAGCGACGACGGTTCTGGCTGGCGCTTCTGTAACCGGGTGTTCTCAAGCCTGAGAATCGTGCTCCGCCCTTAAGAATGCTTGCCAACTTCGACGGGCACTAGCGATTTGAAAGCCTACATCTTCTTGCAGACGAAGCCCGGCACGTCGGAGGAAGTACTGCAGCACCTTACTAGGCTGACTAAGGTCGAAGGCGTGACCCAGGTCGATTCCATCTACGGCAGGTTCGACGCCATTGTCACAGTCGAAGCGCCGAACTTCGAACAACTGGGGAGCATGGTGTACAAGGTGGTCGAGAGAATTCCGAACGTGATACGCACAGAGACGGCGATCGTCCTCTCTCAGCATTCAAAGTGAACGGATTGCCTGTAATCGCCTATGTGTTGGTCACGACGAAGCCAGGGACGTCCCGCGAGATCATTGGCTCTAGGAAGATACGCGGTGTAAAGATGGCAAACAACGTATTTGGAAGATACGACGCCGTCCTCGTGATATCCGCCAAGGACATGGAAGAGTTGTCAACGACCATCTATGATGTTGTCGAGAAGCACCCCGAAGTGGAGCACACGGAGTGTCTCCTCGCTCTCCCCTATCTGCCCGAGCAGGAGCCGCCAACCAGTCCCGAGACATACACGGTGATTTCGTTCAACTGCCCCAGCTGCAACACCCTGAACGAGCGAGGATCGGTCTTCTGCCAGTTCTGCGGATATATCTTCCCGAAGATTGATTGAGCCGGTATTCATCGCAAGAAGCACGTCGACTTCGTGAGGTGTGACGCATCGCCAGATGCTGGACGGGTTCGAAGGACGAAGACGGTCTGAACATGCAAAGCCTTCATCTTAGGCCGAGTCCGACCTCCCGGCGAGGCAGTCTCGATTGGCCAGGCAGCGAAAGGAGAATCTTGGAGCTACGATTTCAATGAGGCCTCATCCATTCAACGTCAAAGACCTACTGGGGATGCATCGTCTGGAGGATCTGGCACCTTCGCCTGATGGGAACTGGGTGGCGTACACGAAGCGGTCTTGGGATGAGAAATCAAACAAGAACACGACATCTCTGTGGTTAGTCTCGTTGGACGGCAAGACGACGACACAGCTCACCAGGGGGAAGGGACACTCTGACACATCGCCCACCTGGTCACCTGATGGAACCACCATTGCCTTCAGCTCAGATCGGAGTGGTTCACGGCAGGTATGGACTATTAGTTCGCAGGGCGGCGAGCCCAGGCAACTCGTCAAGTTCCCCGTTGAAGTAGATAACTTGCGTTGGAGTCCGAGAGGGGACTATATCGCGTTCTCCGCAGAGGTCTACATTGATGCCATGGGATTCGAGGAATCAGCGAGGCGAGACAAGCAACGCAGTCGCCAGCCGAAGGTAATGAAATTTGATCGCCTCTTCATACGTCACTGGGACAAATGGTACGAGGGCAAGCGCAGCCACATCTTCGTTCTTCCACTGCGGCGATCGAAGAGAAGGCGAGAGTGGGCTGTGAATAGGGAACCCAAGGACCTGATGAAGGGGCTCGACGGGGATTGCCCCCTGAAACCTTTTGGCAACAAGGAGGACTACTCTTGGTCGCCGGGCGGCGAAGAACTAGCTTTCGCGACGCAGATGGGAGAGGACCGAGCTTGGTCTACCGACACGGATGTCTTTCTGGTTTCCTCCAAAGGGGGCAGGCCGCAGTGCATCACGGGCGACAATCGAGCCACAGCCTTCCACCCAGTCTACTCCCCAGACGGAAAGAAAATCGCCTACCTCTCGATGACACGCCCTGGGTTCGAATCGGACCGATGCCGTATCAAGTTGTACGACAGAAAGTCCGGCGAAACCAGAACGCTCACTGAGGGTTGGGACTGCTCCCCGAACTCGCTTGAATGGTCGGTCGATTCTAAGTTCATGGTTGCCACGGCGCCGGATTCTGCGCGTCAGAAGATCTTCAAGGTCGAAGCGCTGAACGGTCAATCTAGTGTGCTCGTGGATGAACATCACAACACTTCAATGGCCGTTGCAGGGAGCAATCGTGTTTTCTTCGCACAAGACTCCTTGGTCGCTCCTGGTGACATCTGGACAGTCAGGCTTGATGGGACTGACCTTCGCCGCCTGACCCGTTTGAATGACAGCAGACTGGCCGTTGCCCTAACATCACCGCCCGAGGAATTCCATTTTGCTGGAGCAAATTCGGAAGGAGTTCAGGCTTGGATTCTAAAGCCAGCCACTTACGTATCGGGCAAGAAGTATCCAGTGGCGTTGATAATACATGGTGGTCCTCAGACAGCTACCGAAGACACATTTCACTATCGTTGGAATCTGCAAGTATTCGCCGGCGCTGGGTACGCGGTAATCACAATCAATCCCCATGGCTCTGTGGGCTTCGGGCAGGAATTCACAGATTCAGTCTCGGGAGACTGGGGAGGTAAGCCGTTCGAAGATCTGATGAAGGGGCTCGACTACGCTCTAGAAACCCATCCTTGGCTAGACAGGAATCGCCTGGCTGGGCTGGGAGCTTCATACGGCGGCTGGATGGTAAACTGGATCAATGGCCACACCGACCGTTTCAGATGCCTCGTCAACCATGACGGAGGCTTCGACGAGTTCTCAGGTTATTTCACCACAGACGAGCTGTGGTTTCCTGAATGGGAGTTCAAGGGCACCCCCTGGGAGAGACCAGAGCTATACGAAAAGTTCTCACCCAGCAGGTATGTCGCGAATTGGAAAACGCCGACATTGGTGATCCATGGCGCCCGGGATTACCGCCTTACTGAAGCTGAGGGCATCTCAACATTCACGGCGCTCCAGCGTCGCGGCATACCCTCACAGCTACTCTACTTCCGAGACGAGGGCCATTGGGTCCTCGAACCCAAGGACAGCATTGTCTGGCACGAAACAATCCTCTCATGGCTGGAAAGGTGGCTGGGAAGTTGATGGATTGCCCACAGAGCCAAGAGAAGGTGTCGACCAACCTGAGTCTCGTCTGAGAGGCCTCAAGGTCCTCCCCCTTCCCATGATCAATGCGCGCGCATGCATTATTTGGCATTGTCCTATTGGATACCGGGTGGCCCTTGACGGATTCTCTTGAGCATGCGCTCCGGCGAATCTCGCATCGTGTACATGCTTTCCAACCACCACGTAATGCCGGCTTTGACGTACTGTGATACCTTCGCAGCGTTACTCTCTCTGTTCCCGCCTGTGGTCCAGTTTATTTCCACCAGATCGAAGTCTGACAGACTGGCTCGATGCTTCTTGATGAAGGCGAGGATGTCACTCATTTCCGCTGGTCTCGCAAGCCTTCCGGGTAACACCAAAGGTATTGCGCCGTCCCACTTCGCAGCACGCATGAACGGACGAGCTCGTGGCCAGAAACCTCCGACCCAGATGGGGACTCTGGGTTTCTGCAGGGGAGTCGGTAGGAACACGGTCTTCTGCATTCGGTAATGCTTACCACTGAAGCTGAACGGCTTGCCGGACCACAGGCCTGTGATGATTTCCAGTGATTCATCCAGCTTCTCGG
>JBEKAG010000158.1:0-8084 GCA_050015955.1 Nitrososphaerales archaeon | reverse complement strand
AGACCAATGAAGCGGCAAGCAAGGCTTACGACGGAGCTCTCAAGACCGTCTACTCCGCTTATGAGAAGATGGTCATGGCCGGCGTGCCCAAGGAAGACGCTAGGTACATACTACCGAGCGCCATCAAAACGAAACTCGTCATGACGATCAACGCTAGGAGTCTGATGCATGTAGTCTGGCAGCGCACGGCCCTGCAGGCGCAGTGGGAAATCAGGGAGCTCGCAACGTCCTTGTATGACCTTGCCCGCGAAGCGACACCTGAGCTCTGGACTAAGATGATAGAGAGGTAGCAATTGGTCAAGGCTTTCGGGACGGCTGGGGTCAGGGGAGTTTTCAACAGAACGCAGACGCCCGAGCAGGTCTATAGGCTCGCCGAAACCATCGTGTTCGCCTCAGGGAAGGGAAGGTACGGCGTTGGCTGGGACGGCCGCAAAACATCTGCCCTCCTTGCAAAGACAGTAATCTCGGCCGTCAACGCAATCGGCAGTGAGGCTCACGCATTAGGGGTTGTCCCCACCCCAGTGGCGGCCTTCGCGACCAGGTCCCGCGCATGCTTGGTCGGCTTCTCCGTTACTGCCTCTCATAACCCCGTCGAATTTTCTGGTGTTAAGGTCTTCAACGCCAAAGGGATGGAGCTCCCCGTGTCTGACGAGGAGAGAATTGAGAGGGCTTTGGCCGTGGATGTCATGAAATCCTCTGGTGTGTTCGGTCAGACAGTCCCAGACGAGAACGCGGTGGATGACTATGTGCAGGCACTTGTCTCACGTTACGAGTATGCCCGCGACCCCCTCAGGATAGCCATCGATTGTGCTAATGGACCGGGAGGGATTGTGACCCCGCGGGTTTTGAAGTCTTTGGGTCATCATGTAATTCCTGTCAACGCCCATATCTCTTGGAGATTCCCTGCGAGGCCCCCGGAGCCGACCGCTGGCAACCTCGTCGATTTCTCGAGGATGGTCCCTGAACTGGGAGTCGACCTTGCTTTTGCTCATGACGGCGACGCGGACAGGCTGGTGATGCTCGATACACTCGGGAGAGTGTTGCCCGACTCGATTCTCACGATTCTGGCGCTCCAAGGGTTGAACGTCCTCAGTGGGTTAGCTGTCATCTCCGAAAACACGTCTTCGGCGGTGGCCTCGGAAGCCGAGAGGTTGGGCCTCCGAGTCACTAGGAGCAGAGTGGGGAAGACATTTGCCATCTTAGAGGCTGAGGGAGGGGTCTTCGCGGCCGAACCGAGTAAAATCGTCGACCCTCGATGGGGTCTCTGGGAGGACGGGATTAATGCCGCCGTTGTGATTTCGGGTCTCATTTCAAGTGACCGGCAGGTGCTGAGTCGAGTGATGGAGGAATTCCAGTGGCGGTACAAACAAATCAACCTTGACACAGCCGTCAATATGAAGGTCCTGATGGAGAAGGCAAGGGAAGCCTTCAGGAAGTTCAAGATTCAGGAAGAACGGACGCTCGACGGCTTCAAGATGGTCTTCACCGATGATTCCTGGGTGATGTTCAGGTCATCGGGAACCGAGCCGAAGACGAGACTCTACTGCGAGTCGAAAGACCCGCAGCTCCTTGATGCCTTAGTCCAGTGGGGGACCCAATGTGTCGAATCTTCTAAATAGCGTGATGGATTTGAATGGCCCATGCCTGAATTGAAAGCCATAGCGAAGGTCCTTGCGTCAGGCTACATTCTGGACGCGAAGGCTTTCGAGATAATCAATCAAATCCCTGCTGAGGTCGACATGGAGCGGTTCGTAGACAGGTTACTAGAGCAGAAGGCGGGATCAGTGGGGGGGGAGAAGGTGATTACAGAATCTGATGTGGTCAAAGTGATGCCCGGAGTAATTCAACGGGACGAAGGAGAGCAGGGGACCATATTCAATGAGTCGGCAGAATTCGAAGTCATCTCCGACCCAACAATGGCCATTGCGCCCGCAGAGGCCTCCGATGGTTTCAACAAGCTCTTCCACGACAGGTACCAACGACTTTCCTCAATTCTGCGGAGCCGTCTCGACACGAAGGGTGCGGTCATGGTTTCAGCCACGAAAGGATTACTACCCAACAAGAAGGTCAGGGTCGCCGGCCTCCTCGCTGATCGTTCGAGCAAGAAAGATAACATCGAACTGAGGATAGACGACCCTACTGGTATGATGCGGGTCATCTGCGTAAATCAACTCGTTGGGAAGGCTGCGCTCGAAGTACCATTTGATAGCATGGTCGTTGTGGAAGTCTCGCGTGGAAAGACCGGCCAGTTGTATGCGAGTTCGGTTCTGCTGCCCGATATTCCAGCACGGAGACCTGTGACCTCCTCCCATCAGGTCTACGCTCTCCTCCTCTCTGACCTCCATATTGGGAGCAGGATGTTCCTCGCCGACGACTTCAGACGTTTCCTTCAGTGGATTAACGGTAGGTTGGGCGATAAGGAAGTAGTGAGTCATATCAAGTATCTTGTAGTCGCTGGGGATCTCATTGATGGAGTCGGCGTCTACCCGGGCCAGGAGTTCCAGCTCGTTGAAAAGGACCCCAAGAAACAATACGAGATAGCTGCGGAGCTCCTTCGAAACGTACCAGCCCACATTCAGATTGTCATCTCCCCGGGGAACCACGACGCCGTCAGGCAGGCGTTACCGCAACCGGCTGTCTCAATCGACCTTGCTGAATCACTCTACAGAATGGAGAACGTCAGATGGGTGGGCGACCCTGCATATGTCAAATTGCATGGTGTGACATTCTTGATTTACCATGGAAAGAGCCTCGACGACATCATCGCCACGACGCCCGACCTAGCCTACGACAGACCGATCGAAGCGATGAAGCTCATCCTCCGGTCGAGACACCTTTCACCGACGTATGGGAAAAGGACCGCACTTTCTCCAGAGCTGCGGGACTTCATGGTAATCGATCAAGTTCCTGATGTGTTGCACTCGGGGCATGTCCACACCTTCGGGGAGCACAATTACAAAGGGACGCTGCTTGTCAATTCGGGGACATGGCAAGGCCAGACAGACTTCCAGTTGAACATGGGGCTTGAGCCGACCCCGAGCATAATACCGGTAATCGACCTCTCCAGCATGACAGTCCTGAGGCGCAACTTCGGCGCTGGGGGTTATCAGCCTTACGAGGATATCGGAGCCTGAAAGGTCTATTCCTTAGGTGGCCTTGCCAAACGTGGTGTCCTCGGAGAGTGTCTTTTCTAGTGTCTCGTTCCCGATGAGGAGCTGAATCCGTTTGGTTCTCCCACGCCTTCCCTTGCTGACGACCGACGCTTCAATTAAGCCCATCAGGTCGAGTTCTGCGAGTATCCCGCTGACTCGCCTTTGCGTGAGCGCCTCGAGGCCAGCCTTCCTGCAGAGGTTGCTGTAGGCCAAGTAGAGTTCACCGGTATTAGTCCCACCTGAGAACTTTGATACTGCGAGAAGAATCGCTTTATTCTGCACCGGAAGGGAGCGTATTGCCTCTTCGACCCTGTCGTGCTCCATCTTGTCTGACGCTCTACGGATGCATGAGTCGTCGATTTCCCTGAGCCCTTCTCTCTCAGCCACCTCGCCAGCTATCCTCAGAAGGTCGATTGCACGCCGCGCGTCTCCGTGTTCTGAGCCTGCCATCGCCGCACAAAGGTTGATAGCCGCGGTGGATGCTGCCGCAGGTCTAAACGCCATCTTCGCTCTCTCCGTCAGGATTTCCCGGAGCTCATCTACAGTGTAAGGTGGGAAGACCAGTTCCTCTTCGCTGAGGCTACTGAGGACTCTTGGGTCGAGCCCCTCTTTGAACTTCAGGTCATTAGATATTCCAACCAAAGAGAGGAATCCCGGCGAGAGTCTTTCATTTGATCGTGTGAACTCGTAGAGAATACCATCACCAAAGGTCTTCACCAGGTAGTCTATTTCATCAAGGACCAGAATCATGTGCTTCCCTCCTGATTTCACCCTCTCGAAGATTCTTTCGATGACTTCGCCGATGGACAAACCTGTAAAGGGAATCTTCTTGTCTACTGGGAGATCGATGAACTTCGCGAACTCTGCCAAGGTTCGGTACTCCGTGTTCGCGAGCCGTGTATTGACGTAAGCTACCGTAACGTTTGGGTTGTTGGCCTCGGTCTTCAACCTCCCTAAGACATAACGGGCGACCGCTGTCTTTCCCGTACCTGTCTTGCCATAGAGCAGTAAGTTCGATGGTTTGGAACCGTGGAGTACTGGAGCGAGGACCTCGGCGACGGCTTTAGTCTGGTCGTCTCGGAATGGCAGCTTCTCAGGTATGTATTCTGGACTTAGTGCGTTGCGGTTTGTGAATAAAGCCTTGCCTTCTTTCGCTCTGCGAAAGATTTCATCAATAACACTAGACAATGGTTATCAGTGGAAATACTGGTTAGATAAGCCCTCCGCCCCAGGTTTTCGACTGTTTCCAGTGTACGGATTCTCATATGAATTAATTCTTGTTAGTATAACGGCCCGTACTCGGTTGACGATTCGATAAAAATATGTCTAAGGGTCTATAACATAAGACATCGGCTTTGCACTCAGTGAATATGGGTGTGAGTTGTAGCGAGAAGGAATTCCAGTGGAAGTACAGGGGCCGGGGGTTAAGTGTGAAAACTAGTGAACAACCATAACATTCCGACAAATTAAACACCCCAATGTTTCCATTGTAGCCAATGTAATCTCAGACAACTAGAAGAACCGGAATCTAACCCCTTTATTTCCAATGGAACCACTATTCAGTCATTCCATTTTCTAAGAAAGTGAACCTCTGTGAAGTTCTTTGGGGTTCTCAGCGCAGAGTCAAAGAGATTTAGGCTTGAGTTCACAAGTTCACACTACTTGATGATTTAACGCGGTCGAAGTCGAACAAACCGGGGAGTTTGCGTAAGCGAATTAGAATTGAGGTCGAGGACGAAGAAGGAACCAAGTACACATTGGCACTGGAAGGCAAGGTCTCCCGTGACAAATTAATGAAGGCGGTCGACATGCTAGAAATCATGGATGTCCCTATGGATCACTCCTACAAGGCGCCAGACCAGGGGACTTTCTTTGGCAAGATGATGACACTGCTAGAGACCGAGTTCGCGGCTGGGGATTTCTCATCATCAGACATAGCACGTGGGTTTGAGGAGAAATACAACCAGCCCGTCAAACTCAGTACAATCTCCACATATCTCCTAAGACTGGTCGATAGACAATACATCAAACGCGAGCGGTTCGGTAACTCTTGGGTCTACAGACGAATCTATCTCAAAGCCAATCAGGTAACGGAAAGATAGCGCTGACCGCTCTCTGTAAGCTGATAGACGAACGGCTTCTTTGAGTCATCTCGAGTAACAAGCCCCAAATCGAATAACATCTTCATCATGCGCGCAGCATGTTCCCTCGACTTCCCTATTAGTTCCTTGATTTCGACAGAACTTCTAGGTTTAGAACTGAGGAGTTTAATCACAGACATTTCCGTGTCATCCAGTACGATTTGTGACTTCGGCTGGATAGGGACCGCGGGAGTCCCCATTACGAGAGCCGGTTTCTCTTCAGTGAAGGTTGGTTTGGAGGTTGGTTCCGGAACAGAAAGCACGGGTCGTTCAGAAGCACGTGATTGAATCACTTCGAACCTACCCATCATATCCAAAATGCGCTCATCTTGTTTCTTTAGACGCTGTTCCAAAGCTTCCCAAAGGTCACGGCCGAGGTCAGTCGAAGCATTGACTTTCTGAGAGACCTGTCTGTACCTTAGGAGCAATCCGAAAGACAGAACCACAAAGAAGATAGATGAAGCCAGTGAGGCGAGCGTCACAAGGTCCTCCATGGTGCGTACATCACGAGGTCACGTTAAGCCATGTGATAAACATCACTCTCACATCACAATCTTATCCAACAAAGCTTGAAGGACGGCGGCAAATCGTTCCTCATCATCTTCAGCGACTTCGATATCTCCTTTGCCCACAAGTTCGAACAACTTCCATATATCTTCTAGCTTGACTAAGCCTATTGCAATGGCAGCCAGAACAGTCACGACTGATTCTCTGACCCGATTCTTTCCTTGCTGAACTGTCCGGTAGTAGGATCCAATGGTGACTGGCTTCTCAGACCTCAATGCAGCTGCGTCTCTCAAGCGTATCTCACCGGCGATGACCCTGACATAACTCAAGAGAGACTCGAGTTGCTTCTCAGTCAAGTTCGATTGGCTAATCAACACACTAGGAAGATTCATCGACCTGCCCTTTAATACTGAATTGTATTAAGATTTGCCACCATCATTCTGGAAATACTTCGTTCCATTCTCTTGATACCTAACATTATTTCATGGAATATCGGGAGAAACAAATAATCATGTGGAAGTTGCCTCTTTGTCAGGGCCACTATCTTATTTAGTTCAGGAACAAGACATGCGGGCGAGGCTACTTGGGTAGGAGACGTAAGAAGACTCTTCGAATTACTAGGAGAACCCTGCCGAAGGTCTTTGCATGTCCCCGGTGCGGGATGATTACAATCAGGATAGCATCACATGAAGACGAGACATCACAGGACACAATCTTCCTTATTGCATGCGGCAACTTGGCGTGTGGAGTCAAGAGAGAACTGAGATACCCAACCAAGAGGGCAGATATCGACGTCTACAATACATTCGTAGACGACTTTGCACGCGTAGGGGCTTGAGTTGAACGGTCCTGGCGCGGTTGAGAGATATCTGTTACAGAGGACGAAACGAGCACCAATTTGCGCAGCATTGATAGATCCAGAAGACTTCAGTCCAAAACAGGCTGCGGAGGTCGCAGGGAAGGCGATTGAAGCGGGAGCCAACATGATTTTGGTAGGCGGATCGACCCTTTTTAATCAGGGTAAGCTTGACAAAGTTGTGAAAGCTGTGAAGAACATCACGAGGAACATCACAACATCACCAGGCATGTCACAAGTTCCAGTTGTGCTCTTCCCCGGGAATGCCGCAGGTGTCTCTCGATTTGCTGATGCGATTCTCTTCAGCAGTTTACTCAACTCGATGAATTCATACTTCATTGTTGGCGCGCAAGCGCTTGGTGCGATGGAAGTGTATAACGCTGGAATCGAGAGCATCCCGATGGGGTACCTTGTCTTTGGAAACGAAAGCGCAACCAGCTTCGTCGGTCAGGTCAATAGCCTACCGCCTTCAAGGCCAAATCTTGCTGTCATCTACGCTCTCGCTGCGAAATATCTTGGAATGAGGACGCTCTACTTGGAAGCCGGCAGCGGGGCGAGCGAGCCAATCTCACCAGAAACCATTCGACTGGTCAAGAGGTTCTACGACGGCATCATAATCGTTGGAGGTGGTATCACATCAAGCGAGACTGCTGGCCGAGCAGCAAAGGGAGGCGCCGATGTCATCGTCGTTGGTAATCTACTTCAAACTCCAGGGTACGAAAAGACTTTGAGACAGATTGTGACAACCTCAAGACGTAGATAGTGCTTATGCTTAAGACCCACTCCCAAACCAAAGAGCAGATTGTCCTTTTCCGCTGAGACAGCGTGGAACCGGGTTCGCAAGCTCGCGCCATTCCCCGCAAGACTCGATGCCTACTACAAGGACATCCTCGGGCAATACGAAGCCGCCCTGCTGACCGCATCAAGAGCCAGGTCCATGGGATTCGACCCCATTGATACCGTGGAAAACAAGACGGTCTTTGACCTTGCCGACAGAGTCAACCAGATGCTTCGTTTGGACCAATTCGAGGGGCTAGTCGACCGTCTTAGAGAGCTCCTCCACTCGACTTCAAAGGAACGTGCGGCTCTCGCCATCTCACAAGAGATAGCCCTCGGCAAGTTCGGTATTCTAAGCAAGCACGAGGCGTTGAGTTACGGGGTTCGCGCAGGTCTCGCAGTGTTGACCGACGGCGTCACCGTCGCTCCACTCGAAGGAATCTCAGGTGTCACGATAAGGCAGAACGACGACAACAGCGACTATGTCTCCGTCTCATACGCGGGCCCTATGCGATCAGCCGGGGGCACCGAGGCCGCCTTCTCCTTGGTGATTGCCGACGTCACCGGGAAGAAGCTAGGGCTAGCAAACTACAGGGCCAGGAAGGATGAAGTCGACAGGTTTACGGAAGAGCTCAGGATCTATGAGCGGGA
>JBEKAG010000157.1:0-11491 GCA_050015955.1 Nitrososphaerales archaeon | reverse complement strand
CTTCTTCAAGCCGATCAAGCTCTTCTGCGAGATGAACGACATACTCCTGAACTGGAAGAAGATTTCCAAGAGGATCCCTAGAGGGAGGAGCTACGGCCAGGACAGGATTCCCACGGTTGAAGAAATCAAGCTGGTTCTGACCTACCCGGACAGGAGAATCAAACCGGTTGCCCTTCTCATGTTATCGTCGGGCATACGATTAGGAGCTTTTGATTATCTCGATTGGGGGCACGTCGAGCCCGTTAAGAAGGGAGACCGGCTCCTGGCAGCCCGAATCAAGGTCTATGCCGGGACACCTGACGAGTACTCCGGCTTCATTACTCCGGAGTGTTACCATACCCTTGAGGAATACATCAAGTTCCGGCAGACACATGGCGAGAGGGTCACCAAGGACTCCCCGCTAATCAGGGACCTCTTCTATCCGGACAAGCTCGGTAAAGGGGAGCCTCACATCCCGAAGCGCCTCAAGAGTGCAGGGGTAAAGAGGATGATCGAGGACACTCTCAAGGGCACAGGTATACGCAAGCCACTCGAGGCCGGGAAGAAGAGGCACGAGTTCCAAGCAGACCACGGCTTCCGGAAGTTCTTCAAGAGCGTGTGCGAGCGCCACATGAAGACGATGAACGTCGAAGTGCTGATGGGGCACAACATCGGCCTCGCGGAGAGCTACTACAGGCCCACCGAGCAGGACCTCCTGAACGACTATGCCAAGGCAGTGCCCGAGTTGACCATTCTTGAGCGCGTCCCTGAGCCGAATATCGAGAAGTTGGCGGAGTTAGAGAAGGAAAGCATGGCCCTTAGGAAGGAAGTGGCCGACATCAAAGGCCAGTTGAAGCGCCTAGCAGCCCTGATCAGAACAAAATAGAGTAGAGAAGAAGCAAAACAAGCCCGAGACGACCCAGATTAAGAGGAAACAAGCCGCATCAAGAGAAGAACAAGCCCGGATCAAGTCGGAATAAGCGGAAAGTAGCTCAGATTAAGCCACAATTTCCCTTCATTATAGGAGGGGTTCTGTTCTGTCTTTAGTCGTTCTGGGAGGTTGTTTCAGTTTGGTTGGTGGGGTGGATGTGCGCTGCTCGGGGATGCTCTCGAGGCTAGAATTTCCTCGAGTGCAGTCCTAACTTCCAAGGGATTGTCAATACTCCTGAGTTCGTTCCGCCTATTTGTCAGTTGGTTATTGAGATCGTGGATCGGAATGGCGGACTTGACAATCAACCATAAGATGGCATCTTCGAAAGACATCTTCTTTTGGTAGAATTCTCCTAGCATGTCCCGAAGCATCTCGAGCCGATTATATCCTTTCGATGAGACCTTGATTGTCTTCTGGACGTGATTCTCCACTTCCATACCATAAGACTCTACGGATAAGTAGATAAATCTTACCCACGAAGGCACCGCCATGGTCGGAAGACCAAGAATCCGAGAAAAACTCTGGGAGAAGACCGTCAGAAGAGCTCTGGACGAGGGGATGAATCCTTCGGAGGTTGTGGAAGATGCCTTGCAATCCTACTTTGAAGCGTGGGTGAGTTCCCAAGGAGCCAAGGCATGATGGAACGGATCAGAGGGACTTTCGGCATGAGGGCTCTCGCCCTCATTCTCCCCCTCTCTCCCTACACATGGAGGGAGGGACACAGGGATGGAGAGGGAGGTATCTCCGCATGAGCGAGAACAACTTGCCTGGTGAGATCTACAGCGAAAAAGCAGCCCAGTTGCGGAACGAGAGGATTGCCTACATGACCCAGATCCTGGTGAGTTCTGAAGGCCAGCCAGTATACCCGGTCCTTCTCCGGCTGTCGAAGAGCACAGGCCGGAGTATGAAGACGATTAACGAATACTGGGAAGTCATCAGCGAGCATAACTCAGGTCCCATCTACGAGAAACATGGAATCATCCGAGTCAGGAGAGCGTTCAAGAGATGGGTAAAGTGACTCGAGGACCTGGCTTCCCAGCCCCGGTGATGAGCATTGTGAACCTGCAATTAGACGCGGTGTGCAACTGTTGAGCGGAGAACCTCAAACTGTCCGATTCTGCAAAGCCGTGTGTATGCGTGACTACAGGGGGAAGAATCCAGGCGGTAGACCTAGCTTCTACCTCACCGTTCCCAGAGACGTTGCATCGTTCATGGAGCTACAGAAGGGAGAGCTGGTTGAGGTAAACATCAGGAGGATGCCTCGGCTCCCTTGATTGCAGCGCGCTCAGAAGATGAACGGAAACATTTCGTGAACTTCGACAAGTGCATTTGTGGCGCTTATCAGTATCTGGCGGTCAGGATCCTTAGGCGAAGCATAACCATCTATTTGATTCACATTGAGGGCAAACAACGAAAGTACCTCAATGTTGCACATGTCAGGAAGTCCAGCCTAGATATCCACGGACGTGAAACATCGACTTGAGAGATGAGGATTCTTTGACGAGTTTTCAGCGTGAGCATGGGAGTTGATTGGCGAGCTTTGTCACAGAAAGATGAAGATGTGACAATCGAGGTGTTGCTCGAAGATACTATGGTGAAGCTACGTGAGCTCGAGAGTCACCTTGTCGCTTATCAAAACATGGTCAGGGGAGTCCTATCCGAGGATTAGTTGAAGTTGAGTTGAGGATTTCAACACGTAATGTCATACGTGAAAGAGCTACTTTGCGTCCCGAGGTAAAGTTGCTGGGGACAAGAGCGGTAATTCACGGAGACATCGAAGTTGTAACCGTTGGGCAGAAGTATAGAGTAGCCTCCGTCATTTGAAACTTGAACGGTTGAGGATATGTGATCGTCGGTATAATCTACACTGATGAATTCGACTTTCGACGGTTGTCCCCCTGACTGCAGGGTGATTGATCCGCTAACTGTGACGGAATGGGCATATGGCAAGTTCGTTTCAACATGATTTTGATTCGAGCCGAGCAGATAACCTCCTCCGAGTCCGGCCAGTAAGGAAACAACAACCATAATCACGGTAAGGACTGTCTTCATTGGTTCCGTGCATTATTGGTCACGTGATATAAGGTGCGCGCGCCCAACACGTGTCAGGTTGGCACCAAGTTTCTGCTGGCGTATAGCAACCCATGATCTCTTAATCGCTGTTGCATGAGCTGACCCTTGTTGTCTAGGAATTTTATTTCAAATCCCGATTTGGTCAATCTTTCTGCTAATTCGTCAGGGCCGTGTTGACGTCTGCGGTGATATTCAAGTATTATTTGATCAAACGGAAGCAGTAGTTCGTCTCCAATGTTCGGCAGTATCTCATACTCGCATCCTTCGCAATCCATCTTCAGAACTGCATCCTCAAGTTCGAAATCGTTGACAAAGGTTGCAAAGGCTCTCACGCGTACTGATTTTCCCGTTTGCGATGATTGACCTGGCCGTGGTATACGATAGTAATTGCCGCCTGGCACGTCCTCTTCTATTCTTAGTTCTCGTTCTGACAGGCCGATAGCCTCGTTATAGATTTCGATATTTTGAATCCCGTTCAAGCGTATGTTCTCAGTTGCTGCACGGTAATTCACGGGATTTGGTTCGAACGCGAATACCCTTTTGGCCCCTTTCCATGCGAAGTATATCGCTGAATCCCCATTGAAAGCTCCGACATCTACCACATCATGCCCTTTTACATCTGTGATGCTGTACGGTTGTTCGAGGAATTGCTCTACGGCAAAGACACCTTTAGCATAAACGAATCTTAAACCATTCCTAAAACCCACGACTGTCTGCTTCCTCATCCCCATCGCAACTGGAATAATATTGTACCAGTTTCTAGTGACTTTGATCACACGCCAAACATCTGTCAGCCTAATCAAGTACCTTTCATGCTCTAGCGAGCATACCTCGTTATTTGAAGGATGTCGCCGTACCTACCTTCCACTTTCATCATGAGCGCAATTACCACCGCAAGCAATGCAGCATTGAATAGACGCCGCGCTTTTAGCGCGCGCTGCGCTCGGAATCCACTTTCCGGACCTGTTTGGGGGCGAGTCCCACCGGGCCCGCTCCATCAATGCACCCCGAATCGGATTGCGCGCGCGAAACCCCGAAAGCTGTTTATTCAGCGCAATGACTCGACATGTGGCTTTGAAGTCGCCACTGTTCGTTGCCATCCTCC
Organism: Nitrososphaerales archaeon; assembly: GCA_050015955.1. Classification (GTDB taxonomy): domain Archaea; phylum Thermoproteota; class Nitrososphaeria; order Nitrososphaerales; family Gagatemarchaeaceae; genus UBA183. The sequence goes on along the minus strand of JBEKAG010000157.1, from coordinate 7,403 downwards.
TAGCCGCTAAGTCGAAATTCCTCCTAGCTCAGTCGCTGTCGGAGACGGCCTTGCTGCTGTCGGTGATGGTTGCTCAATAATGGACTTTGACTCTGTTGTTGTGCCGTCGGCCAAGCTTGCAGCATTGGCGCTCTTCGTATACGGGCTCATCATCTTTGCCGATCAAGCGGTGGGACAGCTGATAACGGGAAGGGTGGCTTATGTCGTGTCTCCATACATTTGGGGCTCCAGCTGGGACTGGCTAGGGGCGGGCTCCGTGGCGTTTCAGGGACTCCTGATGGCACTGGTAGGATTTTTCTTTCTTCGTTTCAAGCCAAAGAGGAGCGACTCCGCAAGTGAGCTTACCTACCTTTGGCCATTTCTGCGGGCCTTTCTTGACGCTCTAATTCTTTTTTTCGCTTTGTGTCTGACTTGGGAGGTCCTCCTCTTCACGCACGAGCCAGACACCATGTATATGCAAGTCATAGTGCCTCTCCGTGGCTCGGTGATATCGAACATGTTCGTTATGAATTTCTCCGCAATCATGCTGGCTCTTCTTTCGGGGCTCAAGTTGAGACGCTTCCTCCTTGGCTGGCTCCCGCCATGGCCGACCTCCAAGAGGTTCGCCTTGAGCTTCGGGCTTCTGTCTCTGTCCCTAGGGACGGTTATCTTCGTAATCGCCTTCTACTTGGCCAACTCATTCGGCACAGTCAGCACCCTAGCGTACCCGCGCTACTTTTCCTGCGACGAAGAGTGCTACTTTGTTAGCACGTTGGATTTGACCTTGGGGGGTATTGGGGCCATTCTCGTGCTTGTCGGGGCGATAGTCTCGATAGAGCGGCTGCTCCCAAGGGAACTAGAGCCTTGATAATCCCCGACCTTCAACCATCAGAGAGCCACAATCGGGACAGGACTTCGTTCTTCTGGTCGTTGAGCCCTTGCCAGCGTTCGCGGCTCTGCAAAGCCATCGCTTCTCTGGCGGAAGGTCCAAAAAGAAAGATGGAGGGAGACGTTCACTTGCCGGTTATTCGGAATAGCTTTGTACCACAGGACGAGCAAGTCCCGGTGAGTGCCTTGCGACCATTCTTGAGGGTGACCGTACGGGGCAAGTTGATCTCCCTGTTCTTCTTCTCCTTCACGCAGAATGCCGTTGTCATTGCGATATCAGCATGATTCGCGTGATAAAGGGCCACAAGACAATCTCACTGCACTTACGGCTCGGTGAAAGTTGACTGATTCGCGCGTTGCCAGGCGGGTCGAGTTCTGTGCGATTCTGACTCAGGGCTGGAATCTCGCACCCTTGGGAATTTGGTCGTAATTGGAAAATTCATGTCATGGTTAAGATGTGTTGGCCTCCAGATGTAATCGAAAACACCTCGGCGCTATTATCGGGAGTGCTCCATGATGGGAATAGAGGAGGTCAACAGGAACCATGAACAGCGCTTCCGCGTCGGCGTCGAGGACTCTGCTCGCCAGCAGGGGAGCGACCGCCCGGGTCCTCGCGGTCGCAAATCAGAAGGGCGGCGTGGGGAAGACGGACCTCACAGTGAACGTCTCGTGCCAGCTGGCGTCTGTTGGGAAGAGGGTGCTTCTCATCGACATGGACCCTCAGGCAAACGCGACAGACTATCTTGTTGCGCCGGATGCCCGCACAGCGAGGACGACGACCGCGGACCTGCTTCTGGACGATTCTGTGACACTCAGTGACGCGGTGACAAAGGGCTGCCGGGCAGGGCTCGACATCATTCCGTCCCATCCTGACCTGAGCTCCTGCCAGATCAGGCTCGCCAACGACATCAACATGCAGTTCAAGCTGAGGAGGAAACTGAAGGTCCTGGCTGAGGGCACGCATCATTACGACTTTGTTCTCATCGACACCCCTCCTTCGCTGGGCCTGCTGACCGTGAACAGCCTCACCGCTGCCAACTGGGTGATCGTTCCGGTCCAGACTCACTATTTCGCGATGGACGGCGTCGTCCAGCTCCAGGAGACGATCCGGAGAGTGAGCGAAGACATCAATCCAGGCCTCAAGATACTCGGGGTGGTCCTCACGATGTACGACCGGAGGACCCTCATCTCGAGGGAGGTCGAGGCGAAGGTGAGAAGCGAGTTCGGCGGAAGGGTCTTCTCGACCGTGATTCCGGTGAACGTCAGGCTCGCTGAGGCACCGAGCCATCACAAGTCGATCTTCGAGTACGACTCGGATTGCAACGGCGCGAGAGCCTACCAAGAGCTCGTGAAGGAGATCCTGAGTTGCCCAGACGCCTAGGCGACGATCCACTCAGCAGGGCGAGGAATGGGACCGCCAAAGCCACCGTAGCAGCGAAAGCCATAGCCTCGGCGCCTCTCCCTCCCGACTCCGGAGGACAACTAGCCATGTGCCAGTCTGGAATGCAGTCCGAATCGACCGGTGAGGTGACTCCGTCGCCCAAGTCATACAACGACGTCTTCTTTCAGAGAAGGGTCGAAGGGAACGACTCGATGCTGGCGAGGAAGCCTGAGCAAGATGCCGGGAAAGCCCCGGGGACCCGAGAGATATCAGAGATCTCTGAGATTCCAGAGATTCGAGAGACCGTGGCAGTGCCAAGAGCCGAGCCCGACCGAAGTGTGACAACCATCATGGATGTCGTTCGTGAAGTGAAAGAAGAGTCGGCGCATCCTCCAGCTGCGTCTCAAGCTCCGAACCAGAGCGAAGACCAGCCCGAGCCTGTGCGCGAGAAGAACGGTGGATTTCTCAAGCGGCTCTTCGGCAAATTTGTGAAGTAACTCGAAATTCATCGAGCGCGCGCGCGGTCGTGCGGGTTATCGTGTTTCGTCTCTTGGTGTGAAGCTCTGTCATTTGGGTGTTGACCAGCATCTTCGTGTTTATCAGAAGTATGGTCTTGTTGTTGAGCCGGAGCAGAAATCTTGTCCATGCGCGGTAGGTTTCCTTTTTGTTCTTCTCTGACAGTGGTTTGTCTGGCTTCGTCAGGTGTGCGAAGTAGAGCTGGATGGCTCTGTCTTGTGCCAGTATGTCGTATTCCTTCTGGAAGACGCTCTTTCTGTTTCTCTGTTTGAATGGTCTTAGGAACTTATCTTGAAGAGCTCTATCCAGATTCCGTTCGGGTCCTTCACATAGGCCCAGCGGCTCTTCTCGGTCTTGACCTCCTTCAGAAACCTGTAACCGAGCTTCTTTGCCCGTTCTAGCGACTTGTCGAGGTCATCTACCCCGAATGCGAGGTGGTCGAGCCCTTCTCCGACGACGTACTTCGCGTTGTAGGGACTCTTGGCATCGTAGTGGTTCAGTTCTATCCCGAACTTTCCGTCCCCCGATTCCAGGAAGACCACGTCTCCCTTAGTAGCTTCGATTCTAGAATGGCCCTTGTCTTTCATTCCAAGAAACTTCGTATAGAAGTCAATAGACTTCTTCATGCTCTTGACCCTGATTCCGACATAAGTGAATTTGGCTTCCAAGACGCGAGTTCCTGGGCCGCTCACCCTAATAAGGGAGCATGAGACTCTGTCTCATGTCGCTCATGCCAATTCCCTGGTCAGCCCTTTCGGAGTGATTGCGCGCGCCAGTAGCTTACTTCGTGCAGGCGCGCTGTCTGTCGGAGAAGACGTTGGAGAAATCAGACAATGAGCTCATTCAGTAGCTTTGCCGCGCCTGACCTGGCCCATCGGTAGGCGAGGACACAAACCACGCACCCGAACGCAAGACCTAAGCCCACTGCGACACCATACGAGAGTCCAAGCCCTTCAAGGTAGCCTGACATGGGCGGCCAGAGGATCAGCGGGAGCGCAGTGAGAAATGCCAGAAGCACTCCCAATAGCATTGCCAGAATCATGCCGCCAAACTGAACGAACCGTGGTCTAGGCCTCTCTTGCAAGTCGGGGTATCTCGTCGCAACCCCAAATCCAATGAAGACGCATTCCACCACGATGACTATTGAGGCCAGCAGCGAAGCCGCGAAACCGGTGGCGGAGGCTGACGCGAGGACCGATGAGACAACAAGTACACCGAGCATTGTCGACGTACCGAACAAAGATGCGACAAGCAGCTTGGCCCTAAGAAACACCCGAGGGGAAACCGGGGAGGCGTAAATGTTGATGATTGCCATGCCTTCCTGTCCCACGCTCGTCGCGGCGACGATGATTGTCATGATTCCTCCCATGAGCCAGAAGGGGTAGACGGTCTCCCCTCCGGAGCCCGAGCCGAGCTCAGGAGTAGCAAGTTGCTGGACCACAATGAGTGCGACGAAAACGACCGGAATGGCAAGGTACGGGAGCAGTTCTCTCCTTCTCGTGTACCCCTTCAAGTCTTTCCTAACTATGGCAGCTTCCGTGGCGGACAGACCCAAGGATTGCAGAAAGCCAGCACGAGGGGAGTATTCCGATTCCGTCACCTCGATGGTGACAGGAAGAGGGGCCCAGTACCTGGCCCTTACCCTGACAGCCGCGAATAGCACGAAGAAAGCGAAGAGAACTGCCAGTGCGGAGAAAGCGGCTGACAGGAGCTGCTGTCCTGTGATTAGGTAGCTGACTGCCATTGAAGACCAGAAAAACGGGACGAGAAACGCTGAGCTCACTACACCGGAAAACGTACCCACCACGTCGGACAGGATCACCGGATTGAACCCGAGTTCCACTGCTAGGATAACGAGCACCATCACAACGAGTCGGATCACAATAGTGCCCCTCCCCGCCTTTCCGTAGACGGCCGAGGTGACACGGTTCAGGGCGGCTCGCATGATTTCAACCAACGCGCCCGCTGCGAAGAGCGCGACGAAGCTCAACACTGCCGAGACCGCCCACGCAGATAGGAGAGAGGCCCTCACCGCGAGAGGGTAGGTGACCCCTAACCCCAGTGCGACGATGTAGGAGTACATGTAACAGACTGACAGAGTCGACGCCGAGACATAGTCCGTTTGCGACACAGGAAGCCAATTGACCACGTCGCTTGACGCAAACTTCGAAGAGACGCTCAGTTCGAAGAGGACTGCCGCGATGAATATGATTGGTGGTATGAAAGCCGGCAGTGACGTCAAGGCTTGAAGTGTTATGGTGCTCAAGAGGCTGGCCATCTCGTTCGACATAGCGCCTGTCAGCCCCAGGACGCCGTAGACCAAACCAGCAGCGATTCCAAACACGATCGCGTCGAGGAGAAGGATCACCCCTGGATTGTTGAAGAAGCGATTACTGAGGGAACTCGAACGCCCAGACCTCAGCTGGGATTTGACAAGGACGTTTGCAATCTTGTAAATGCGCTTCGGGTTCACTTGCTGAGCTCCTCTACTATGTCCCTCAGGTCTGAGGTTCCGGTGATCTTCAGGAACACCTCCTCCAGGGAGGACCCTGGGAGACCTGCCTGCCTGCGAAGCTCGGGAACCGTCCCCTCTGCGAGAATCCTGCCCTGATACATGATGGCGACCCTGTCACAGATGGCTTCAGCGATCTCCAAGACGTGCGTGCTGAACATGACGGAAGAGCCCTCTTTCGCAAGACTGCGAAGGAGGTCCTTCACGATCCTGGCTGACCTTGGGTCGAGTCCGTTCAGCGCCTCGTCCAATACCAACAATCGCGGACGGTGCATGAGGGCGGCCGTTATCGCAATCTTCTGCTTCATGCCTTGAGAGTAGCCGCTAATCATCTGGTTTTCATGACCTGTCATTTCCAGGGCGTTGAGGAACTGTGTGATTCTCTCCTTCCTGACTTCGGAGGTCATGGTGTACATGTCTGCCACGAAGTCGAGATACTCGATGCCGCTCAGGAACTCGTAGAGCTGCGCCGTCTCGGGCACATATCCCACCGATTGTTTGGTTTCGACCGCCTCGTAGGCGACATCTTTGCCGAGAACACGTATTGTCCCGGAATCTGGCTTGATCACACCGAGAATCAGTTTCATCGTGGTGCTCTTCCCCGATCCGTTCGGACCGAGGAGGCCCAGAATCTCACCCTTCCGCAGTCTCAGACTTATCCCGTCAACGGCACGTGTTGTGCCGAATGACTTCGAGACAGTCTCGATTTCGAGTGCAACCGATTCGTCTTCTCTTTGGGTGCTTTGCAAACCGTGTGCAGGCGCCCTGGCCGAGTATATGCACTTTGGCATGCGCTCATGGCTGAATGGAGGGACTGTGCGCGCTACCGCCCACAGATTCCATCACGCGCGGGACAGAATTGTGTCGCGCCGGAGACTGGTTGAATAGCTACCGCGCTTGTGCCAATTCAGCTTGGTCGGTCCTTGAGCCATTACCGTGTAAGTTAACACGAGTATGGCCATTCCCGGAGCTATTCGAGAACCACCGCGCCCGTATAGCTTTAAATCCCTCAGGTCAATCTTGGGGTGTTCTATGCCCTCTCTCGAGAGCATTCTCCTGAAGGTCTTCATTGTAGTCGTCGTAATCTGCGCCGTCATTATCGCCTTTCTGTTCATTCCACGATTTTTCCCCAGCCCGGCTACCATAACCCCCTCAATCGTGAGCGTCGACAAAGGACAGCAGGTCTCCATAGGCGTGGGCTGGAAGGGTGGTTCCGCACCTTATACCGTTACACTGTATGGGAGTTCTGGCACCAGCTGCACCTCCTCCTCGACCGTCATCGGCGCGCCGAAGTCAGGCCTTTCTCAGCCCCAGTACGTCTTCACCATCTTGCCCACCTCAACGATGCGGTATTGTGGGACGGTGTCCAGCTCCAGCAAGTCCAGCTCCATGTCATCCTCGGTCGTGGTCACGGTCAACCCCGCCCTCGTGGCCCCTAGCCTCGTCCTCTCCCCGTCGGCGATGGACGTCGGCCAGAATTCGACTGTGACTGCGGTGGCAACGGCGAAAGGCGGGACGGCTCCGTATACGTTCACCCTGCGCAGCGGCACCAGCAACGCCTGTTCGGCTGACAAAACGGTGGTGAAGGTGTCTGCGGGGAAGAATCCCATCAATGGACTGGCAGGCAAGATAGCCCAATTCTCGTTTGTGGCTCCGACTGCGGACACTTTCTATTGCGTGACGGTAGTGAACAGCGCCACCGCAAGTCCTTCGACTTCAGCAGCCGTGGAGTTCACGATTAACCCAGCCCTCACCGTTTCGATTTCTCACGCTTCTCAGAAGATAGACAGCGGGCAGTCTGTTTCTCTTTCGGCCACGGCCTCGCAGGGCACGCCTCCATACACATACCAGTGGAACAGCGATGCTGCATGCGCCCAGCCAATTGCGGGGCAGAATAAGTCCTCGTTTTCCACTGGCGCTCTGACGTCGACAGGCTCGTATTCCGTTGCCGTGGGGGACAGTAGCACAGCGGTGCCAGCGGCCAGCATCTGCTTGAAGGCCGCCATAACAGTCAGTCCTGCACTCAAGGGGACCAGCGTCAGCATCGGTCCATCCGTCACCCTGGACCGCGGCCAGTCGGCGAACCTGACGGTGTCCTGGCAAAAAGTCGGCACCTTGCCCTATGCT
>JBEKAG010000156.1:0-6257 GCA_050015955.1 Nitrososphaerales archaeon | reverse complement strand
CAAGATGGGAATCCAGTATTGCTTCTTGATTGCTAGTGTTTCTTGGTTCAATTCGTAGGTTGTCTTGGCTACCATGATGAATGCCATCTCTTTTACGTTAAGGATAAAGTAGATATTCCCTCAAGACCCGAAATGCCCGCGCGTTATGTCCTGCCTGATACGTGTAGAATAGCTCCGAAGAAGATTCCGGATATCGAGCCTGTAGCTGCGAATACGACGTACGGGTCAATCACTAATGCGTTTTGTGCAGCCAGTATAATGCCAAGAGTGAAGCCTAGGAGGAATCCGAAATACGTTCGGACGCGACGTTGGTAGAATTCTCCGCGAGGTTGGTTGTTGGCTGTTTGTGTGTATGCTATTGCTGAGTATAGTACGAACAGGACTAGGAAAATGCCGAAGATTGATTTGATGGCGCTTGATTTTTCAGTTTGGATGTTAAGAGGAGTGAGAGTCGCGATAACTCCCATGAGAGAAGCGAGGACAGCAAGGAATTCGATGGTCTTGAGGTCTTTGTTTGTTTCTGACGTATTGTAATACGTTGAGTGTTTGGTATTTAGCACTTAAGTGCGCCGGCTCTGGTGCGTCTTCGGGTCTTAGAGTTCTCGGGAGCCGGGATGGTGCAACTCGGGACTTCATTTCCCTCTATGCCTAAGCTGCCAGACAGCACCGTATGCCAGAAACACTAATCCAATAAAGAAAGAGACCGTCACGAGGACCAGTAGCCCAGGAGCAAGGGTCGTTGCGTTCGGTGTTGTCTCTTGGACTATTCCCGCAATCCCAAGAATGAAGAGAAGGCCTCCAACCACAACATACCAATCAGCTTTATTCAGTTTGTATCTCCTTCTATCGTTCTCGGAGCTTGTCGAGTGAGGTCTTCTTCTTGTTTTTCAATTTATAGTTGAGATAGGCAGAAAGTGGTGGCAGGTTGGCCTGAAGCCCAACGTCATCAGGCTTCAAATTCTCCAGAACCTTCTTCACTTCATTCCTGCGCTTCTTTGGACGACCCAACCATATTTGCCATCACAGCTTGTTTTATTAGAGCTTTCCATCGAATCCCATCCAAGCCCAGGTCTAAACCTGCCGTTTGCGCTGGCGTCTTTCCATCTAACCCCATATGTGGCCTAATGAAGTTGTAATTGATTCTGATTCCATCTGCCATGGCTTGCGCCGACTTGTCGTTGTCCATGCCCCTGAAGGTCTTCTCTCTGTCTCTGACCGTGTTGTTCAGCCGCTCGACCATCTGATTCAAGCCTTCGTCTCTCTGTCCTACCGACCGCACGTTCTCGATTCTCGGGCCGTAGTTCGTGTAGAACTCGTTAGTGAAAGCGTCGTTGTATGCGTGGAGGCCGTCATGCACTACGGCGAGGGGCCGCTTCACCATCATCTTCTTTGCGTCTTGGAACACAGCCCTCGCGTCTTCCACGTTCCGTCGCTTGGACACACGGCTTGCCAAGAGAAATCGCGTGTCATGGTCTGCGAGGTTCCACAGCCATGCGAAGTTCTCGTTCTGGATTCCGTACTTGTTGCCTATCTTCATCGGCCCGGTCTTCCGAACGCGAACCACCATCTCGTCCACGTGGTAGATTCCCGACAGTTCGGGCTTCAGGTCGTCCACGAACGCCTTTGCTATCTTCACGTATTTCTGAAGCCAACGGATTATCGTTGAGTGTTCCACGTTCACGCCATAGAACTGACTCAGGGTGTCGGCGATCTTGCGGAAGCTGTTCCCCTTGAAATACAAATCGAGGGCGAGGCACACTATCTTCCCGTCGTTCTTCATTTTCAGGAAGCCTTCGTTGATTACGAATCTATGACCGCACACTTTACAGTAGAAACGTTGGACCTGTCCTGCCTTGTTTCTCCTGATTCCTTTCTTGACTATCTCGACCGAACCGCATTTCTCGCAGTCCAGCGAGTTAGGCTCAGGAACTTCTAATGGACGGGAAAAATTCTGAGATAAGGCGCTGTCTCTCAGCGTAATTGAGTAGCTTACGGCGAAGACATGCTTGCACGTTACGCCTCGATTCACGAAGTCTGGACACTCGCGTTTCCATTCACTATTCTCCTTGGTTACCTGATACCAGCCGTTGCCACTCTGAGACTTCACTGAATAAGTTTTGCTATCAATGCGGCTAATCGTGTCTGCCTGTGCCACAATCGCCAAGCCCCTTAACTTGCGACCGTTGTCTGTGCTCTTCATACCGCCTTATACCCCATGCGGGTATTGTCGCAAGGGATATATACGTTGCGGTACAGTGCGGTATGCGGTGGTATAATGGGTACGAAACTCAAGACAAGCATATCACTCGATTCCGACTTGCTGAAATGGATAGACAAGGAGATAGAGCATAAGCGGTTCGCCAATAGGACCCACGCAATCGAGTATGCGCTTCAGAGGTTGAAGGAAGGGGAGACCTGAGGATGCGTGTACTTTTAACTAATGTGACTCCTTCTTTATAAGTTGCTTTAACTAATTAGTTAAACTTTAACTATGAGTAGAAATACCAATTAGTTAAGAGTGATAAGAATGACGATAGTCACCAAGACAATCAACGGTATCCAGTACCTATACTACCAAGATGCTGAAAACGGTAAGATAGTTACTACGGAGATTGGAAGAGCAGACCTCGCCGGTGACAAGATGCTGGAAGTACGATTCAGTACACTTATGAAGCATCTATCAAAACTGCTCATTGAACGCGGTATCAAGACGAGTCCCTACCATTTCGAGCATGAACCAACTGCAACAATCTTCAAAGATGTCAATGCCTTCGAGACTATTAGGGCCGGCTATCAGGCGATCAAGACGAATATCCGTGACGACGAATTGGAGGATTTGGAGAGAATCCTATTCGTAAAGTATGTTCACGGAACGACCGCCATAGAGGGCAATACATTCACCGAAGAGGAGACGGCCAAACTTCTATTCGAAGAATTGACTACCGAAAACAAGACAGTGGATGAAACTCTCGAAATAGCGAATTACAGAGATGTCAAGAGATTTCTCCAGACAGACAGGGGAGATGTGACAGAGAGTCTGATAAAGGGAGTTCACAGGCTATTGATGAAGGGAATAAAGGGAAGAAATAGAAGGCCAATCAAAGCTGGCGAGTACAGAAGAACGCCAGTGACCGTTGGGGGAATGGAGCTTACGCCACCGCCGCCAGAATCAGTGCCAGAACACATGCGCCTCATGTTGCGAGAGTACCATGACAATATCGAGAAGCGTATTCATCCAATGGAAGTGGCATCAATCTTTCACCTGTCACTCGAGCAAATCCACCCCTTTGAAGATGGTAACGGTCGAGTGGGACGAGAAATCCTAAACTACATGCTTGCTCAAAATGGATACCCCCTGATATATGTGACTCCCAAGCAGCGAAGTCAGTATCTCAAGGCATTAGAGGAGGGAGACAAGGGCAATATTACCGCCATACTCGATTTCGTCTTGGACAGAGTCACAGCAACCATGCTCTACTTACAGACACGGACGCATATCTTCGATGAAATCAAATCCGATGAGTATCGGAAGGTCTTCGTTGACATGGCTGGGGAAGAAGCCTACAACACATACATTGGCCTTCTTACTGCCCAAAAGAACGCTGGCGAACTGCCATAAGAATCATGTGCATGTCCCGAGTTGCACCACCTGATTAGACAAAAGTATCAAGTCCCGCAGACGCACCAGAGCCAGTGCGCCATTCTATCTGTTCACACTTCGACCTTTTCTGTTAGGAGCTTCGTTAGCTTTAGCAGTTGTTGCTTGAGCTCGCGGTTCTCTTCGCGGAGTTGTTGGTTTTCCGACGATGTTGTCTTCGCTTCGTTACCGTCGAGAGCTAGTCTTGGGAGGATTTCGGTTTCATACTCTTGTACGACCTCTTTGTTTGATAGTAGTGAGTAGATGTTGGGCATGTGTCCGAGTGTTGGTCTGCTTCCCATTAGGATAACCCAGTGGTTCGGGTTCACGACATCGGCGGGTATTCTTTCGCATCGTGTCTCGAACCGCTTTCGTAGGTAGTGGCTTGTTAGTCGGACGTTGAAGTGTTGTCGTGCGATTCGAGTTATGTGTTTGAATCTTGTTCGAATATCCGGCATCAGACACGAATATCCGTTCTGTTGTGCTTCTTCTAGAAGTCTTTCCGCGAGTTCTTTGGGAATCGCTGATGGGTGTGCTTCGTCAGTCTTTGTGACTTTGGCGGGAATGTCAAGTAAGGCGACGTTCGAATCGTCTATCAAATGGACATTCTCGATTGGTACATGACCAAGAGCATAGATCCTTTCCGCTCCGTATGCCATCAGAGTGAGAGCGTCTTTGTCGCGTTGACTTAGTCTGTTGTAGATGGCTAGGAGCGTCGGTTCGCTGATTGGTTCCGTCTTTGACGGTGGTGATGATACGTGGATGGTCATATCGAGTTTTGCGAAGTTCCATCGGAATGTTCCTAGTATTCGTCCAATATCTGTTTGGACACGCAGAGAGCTTTTCTCATCCGCCTTCCACATTTGGAGTTCTTCTTCGAATGTAGTGTCTTTTGGATGGTCTTTTTTGTATTGGACAAGTTCAGTTACTACCGTCGGTGTTATCGGTTTGTGGAGTCTGTTTAGGAAGTTCCTCCATGCTTGGAAAGTCTGTTTCTCGACGTACAGCCCTAGCCCTTTGGTTGGGCTAATCAAGTGTGCAAAGTAGAGCCTGATAGCTCGATTCAGTTTCAGTAGATCGTTTGACTCTGTGAAAGGGCTCTTTCTCCCAGGTCTTTTGCTGAAACACCGCTCCCGATATAGCCCGTTATCTTGATAATCGGATTCGGCATCTCAACACTTTCGGCCGTCTCCCTCTTGCCCAAATTCACTCACACAGTCTTCCGCGTTAAATTTCAGCGAAACTTCTTGCCCCTATCATAATGGCTATTCTTCACTATCTGTACGAACAAGAGGGAAGCGACAAGGAACGATTCGTCTACTACTGTTCCAGCTGCAGCTGCGTCCTGTGGGTCAGGCGGGACCTCGTGCCGACGGGCGAGACCATCGATTCACTGAGCGGCTACTGCATTGGATGCGGGTGCGAGCTCGAGGGTAACATCGAATGCAGGCTGGCCCCGGTGCCAGACGACTGGTCAAACATCCACCTGACCGACACTGTCACTGTCCAAAGGAAGGCAACACTGTTCCGTTCGGCTTCATCGTTCCCGCACTTCTCCCTGGGTTTCCCGCACCTGGACTCGCTGCTGAGGCCTTTCTCTCCCCAACGCCTGATTGTGCTCAGCGGCGGCGCGGCACCTATGGTGGCCGAGCTCATGGCGTTCAGGGCCCAGCTCCCGTTTGAAGTAGGCGGCCTTGATTCGACCGTGCTCTTCATCGACGGAGGGAACCGGTCAGACCCGTACCTTTTCTCCTCGTTCGCGAGGCAACACGGTCTCAAGCCGGCGGTCGCGATGAGAAGGGTGGCCACCTGTCGCGTCTTCACGATCTACCAGCTAGTCAATCTTATCTCAGAGCACTTGGGCAGGGCCGCAGAAGACTACGCGGCCAAGCTGGTCATCATCTCTGACCTGCTCGGCACCCTCAACGAGCCGGAGCTGGAGGAGAGAGAAGCGAGGAGGCTCCTGAGCGCCGTCGAGGGCGGAATCAAACGGATGAAGAATAACTCACTCGTCCTTGCGACTCTGGTCTCGCCCAACAAATACGACGACATGATTATGGCATGGGCCGATACCGCGGTCTCCTTATCGTCATCCGGAGGCAGGGTGGAGGCAGAACTCGTCAAGCACCCGACCAAGCCTCCAACAGCCTCCAGCTTCATGATGAACCAGCTCCTGAGACCTGTTGAGGTCAGGGTGATTCGCTGATGGGAAGGACGATTCCATCATTCAGGATAGCCGAGACCCAGGAGGCAGCAGAATGGAGGACGTTCAGGAAGGCCCTCTCGAAGCGGGACAGGGCCGCCTTCGATGATATGCTCAACTTGACCAGGTTCTATACGTCGGCCTCATCGGCAGCCGTCAGGACATCCCGGTTCGAGGGAATGGCCATGGCCCAGGTTTTCCACCACTACAGGATGCTGGCGCGTGCACTGGGGGCAATCTCAGAAATCAAGCGGAAGGAGGACGACAGATGACCTTCTCCAACGCCGAGATTATCGAGGAACTGGACAGTTGGGAACGCTTTGCAGGTGCCCTGAGGGCCGAAGATAGGGAGCTGTTCAAGGAGATGCTAAGGCTCTGTTACGTATACTTGCCGGCGATGCAAACGAAAGAATCGTC
>JBEKAG010000155.1:0-8354 GCA_050015955.1 Nitrososphaerales archaeon | reverse complement strand
AAACAGGAAGGCCTTTTTGAGATCTACCTCACCTCACCTGCCTCGCTGTCCGCAATCCTGATAGGCATGTCGTTCGGAGGGATAATCGGGACCGTTCCGTCGGCTATCATTGTGATAGCGATCGGCTGGCTCCTCTTCCACCCAGTGGTCATAGCGTCATGGGGGGCCGTCGCTTTGACCTTCGTCCTCACGCTCGCGTCTCTCTATGCGATGGGGATGACCCTCTCCTCGCTGTACCTTACTTACGGTCGGGAGGCAGAGTCGATGAACAACGTCCTCCAAGAGCCTGTATCGATGGTCTCAGGTCTCTACTTCCCGGCGATAGGCGTGCGGTCGCCTTTTCCCTTCGCGATGCAGGCGGTAGCGTCACTGATCCCCCTCACCATCGGCATGGACGCCCTGAGAAAGTCTCTCTTCGGAGGCAATGGCATCGGGTACATCTGGCCAAGCCTTGTCACCCTGGCCGCGATGGCGGTCGTCTTCCTCGTCATTTCCGACTTCGCGCTGAAGGCTCTGGAGAACATGGGTAGGAGGGACGGCACAATCGCGGTGAGGATCAGATAATCAGCTTCAGGTCGCTCTTCGCCTCGGCCTGGATGGGCATCCAGCACGACCTCGCCTGGACGTACCCGCCCGTAGCCCTCGCGTTGGAGGTGGTTGCCCCCTTCGCCTCGGCGATGACCGTCTCGATGATCTACTGGTTTGGCTCCTCGAACAGCAAGGGGGTCTTGTTCAATCCGACCCAGTTGGCCTATGTGCTCGTGGGATCGACCCTGTATGCTCACGTGGCTGCCTATGCATGGGTCCCCACCGTCGCGATAGCCGAGGGCAAGAATCTCTCGGTCTTCCAGCACATCTACCTCACCGCGCGGTCGACGGCCGTCTACGTGGCCGGGAGGGCCCTGTCGGCTTTCGCGACCTCGGTCACGACCTCTCTCGCCGCCCTCGCGGCCGCCTACTATGTACTTGGCTCCTTCCTGAATACGACCATCCCGCTCACTGTGACCCCAATGACGGCGCTGATGCTAGGAGTCGCCTTGGTCGCGGACATCCCCGCCGCCCTAGGGCTGGGCTACCTGCTCGGCGCGTATTCGCTCTATGCGAGCAAGTTCGAATGGTCCTTGCCTGGATACATCGCGGGGCTCTTGATGGTCTTCTCCGGGGCGCTCTTTCCGCCGTCAATCCTTCCCTATCCCGTGTCTGTGGGGGCGACGTACCTCCCGTTCACTCAATTCATAGCCGCCGCGAGGATCGCCATCGTCCCCAGCATCTCCGGCAACTACCTCCGTTCGCTCTCGCTGTGCACCATGGGCGGGATGATCTTCCTCGGCGTTGGCCTCGTGGTTTATTTCGCGGCTGAGAAGAAGGCGCGAAGGGACGGCGTCATCGACAGGAGGATGGCCTGAGGCCAAGGGCGGCACAGGGTCAACCTAGTCCCTTCGCCATGTACGGCCCCAGCCTTTCGTAGCCCAGCTTCCCATAGTAGGCCCTAGTCCCCACTGCACTGGTCACCAGGACTCTCTTCGCGCCGAACTCCTCGCCCGAGAGCCTCTCGGCCAACTCCATCATGGAAGCGCCGAGCCCCCTGTGCTGCCATGCGCTTTCGCTCCTGCCTCCCACGTCAACCTGGCGCCCGTATACCCTGAGCTCGCGAACGACCGCCGAACCCGCCATCTCAGGGCGGTGGGCGCCCTCGGACGGAATGCGGAGTCGCACGAAGCCCGCGATCTTGCCGCTCGTTTCGTATTCGAAGGAGCCGAAGACCTCGAGCCCGCCCGAGGCTGCGAATCTCTCCTCACGGTACGCGAGTGTGTCCTCCTCTGCCATCGCCGACGGCTCGCTCAAGGCCACCTCCCTACACCTGATGCAGCTGCACTTCCAGCCCTTTTCTTCGACCCTTGCCAGGACCAGCTCCCTCAGGTTCCCGTTCTTTACCCCTCCTAATATCTCCCCTGCGGGGATCTCTCGCTGAATCCTCATTATCCTATGCCACCTAGGCACGAACCGCTTCATCTCGCTCAGGAGCTGTACGATCGTTCGGAGGTCGTAGGGCTCGTAGAATCCAGCCTTGAACTGCTTCGCTAAAGCCGTCCCTGGAACGACGAGGGTCGGGTAGAGCTTCATCATGTCGGGGCGGAGGTCCTCCCGCTCGAAGAGCAACCGCAGGTCCTCGAGGTCCTCCTCAGGCGTCGCCCCCGGCAGTCCGGGCATCATGTGAGCCGTCACCTTGAGGCCGGCATCCCTCGCGACCCTGAAGGCGTTCAGCGTGTCCTCCAAGGTGTGCCCCCTATTGCTCCTTGAGAGGGTCGCGTTTCTAAGGCTCTGTACCCCTATCTCTACCCTCGTAATCCCGAAGCTCAGCATGAGGTCGATGTCCTGCGGCCTGCACCAGTCGGGCTTCGATTCGAGGGTAAGACCCACGCAGCGGTTCCGGGCAACCTCATTGGCGGCCTGCGCTTCCTCGAGGGTCCCCGACGCGACGCCGTTGAGGCCGTCGTAGACTCCCTTGACGAATGAAGCCTGATAGTCAGCTGGAAGGGCGATGAAGGTGCCGCCTTCGATAATCGTCTCTACCTTGTCGGTCCCGTGCCCGTTTCCCTCGTAGTTGGAAAGACTCTTGCGAACCTGATGGAACGGATCGAACCCCGCGCTGAGCGCGGCCCTCATCCCCGGGCTTTCAGGAAGGTAGCTCTGAGGTGTTCCTGACCGGGGGCCTCCCGGACAAAAGACGCAGGTGCCATGGGGGCACGAGTATGGCGCGGAAAAGACCGCTACGACCACTATGCCTGAAGCGCTCCTCCTCGGGTGGACTCGAAGCATCTCCTCGAAGGCGTCCCTTGCACCCGGGGCCAGGGCTGCGATCACCTCAGAGTTGGAGACGTATCTGCCTAGAGAGTACTGCTTGGCCGCCCGCTTCTTCAGCCTCTCAAGGTCCAATCTCGACGTGACTTCTCCATTCGCGACCTGATTGGCTAGATAGGTGGCCGCTTCCCGCTCTCTCCCCGGCGCTTGGGCAGTCACCTACGCATCCAGTTCTGGCCTGGCTTGCGCCTGAGAGTGAAGCGCTTGTCGTACGTCCGCTTGTTCCTAACCTTCGGAATCTTGCTAGGCTTCGGCCTCCCTTCTAGTTTTGGCGTCTGCGATCTAACCTTTCCGGCCTTGGTGACTGGAGGCAGTCAGCCCGAAGCTGAACTGCTGACTCCCGTGGGTCGGCATTTTCTTGTTTCAATCCTCCTTGGGTGAGCTTGCGGCTCCGAGTAGATTAATCTTTGGAGCGCCCGCTCCTCCCAGGGCTTCACATGGGAGCGTCTTCGCGTTTCTGCGCTCCGGCCCCCTGCACGGGAGACATCAGGACGTGCGGGCAATGACTGCGAACCCCTAAATAAGATGAGTCGATTCGAGCGGCCTGAAAATGACTGATTATTCACAAGCAAAACCATCACGATTAATCCCAATTCTCCTTCTATTCCTGCTTCTTTCAGGCTTCACGATATTCACTCCTCTGTCTTACGCCAAGACTCCAGTCAATGCGTCTTCGCACAGCGTCTCATCGCACGTGCAGACGCCATCGTGGCTCCTGTCCCTCCTGAAGAGCCATGCATCGAACAAGTCGCCACCAACGACGAAGGGCGCCATCCCGATGGCCATCAATTCGGGCAGGAAGGTCGATGTCAAGGGCCAGAACGCGGGCAACCTCATCTACTACACTCCCAGCAACATTCGGAGCGCCTACAACACGACGTCTCTGCTGAGCGGTGGGTATGATGGGACCGGGTACACCATCTCGATAGTGGACGCCTTTGGAGACCCGTACATCCAGTATGAGCTGGATGATTTCAGCAGCACGTTCGGGATTCCGTCAACCACGGTCAACGTGATCTGCGTTGATGGACCCTGCGACTACTCTCAAGGCATATCCACCGGCTGGAACGGCGAGATCGCACTCGACGTCGAGTGGGCACACGCCATGGCCCCAGGCGCCACGATCAACCTCTACATCGGCTCCAACAACATGCAGCCACTCTATGACGGCGTCCTCGCCGCGGTGCTGGCGACGAACGGAAACGGAACCTACTTCTCGCCCAGCGACATCGTGTCGATGAGCTGGGGGTCCCCAGAGAACGACTTCGGCGAGTCGGCAACGATAGCCCCCATGTTCGGGGAGAACTATCCCTGGCTGAACTACGTGTTCCAGTGGGGCTCCTCTGAGGGGATCACGTTCTTCGCCTCGAGCGGAGACTGGGGCGCCTACGACCAAGGATTCGGACAGACCTCCCCCTACGGCGGCGCCATCTATCCGTCCACAGACCCATTTGTGACAGGCGTCGGAGGGACGTCCTTGTACCTCCAGACGACTACCGGATACCTGCAGTATCCGGCGTTCAACGCCACAGGCGGCTACGGTGCCGAGTCGGGTTGGAGCTGGAACAACTGGTATGGGTGGTCAACCGGCGGCGGCTTCAGCACCTTCTTCAATCAACCATCCTGGCAGAGCGGGCTCGGCGTTCCGAGCCATAAGACGAGGGGCGACCCAGATGTCGCCTGGAACGCTGACGTCCTCACCGGAGTCGTAGTTGACGTCGAGGGCGGCTTCTACATCTTCGGAGGAACCAGCGAAGGCTCACCTGCTTGGGCAGGCGCAATGGCGCTGATGGACCAGTACGCAGGTCGCGACCTCGGCTTCATCAACCCATCGCTCTACTCCATCCTGAACAACCCGCCTGAATACGCAAAGACGTTCCACGACGTGACCGTTGGCAACAACGACCCGCTTCAGGCCGGCCGCGGCTGGGACCCACTGACTGGAATCGGCTCACCGAACGTCGGAGAGCTGGCCTACTATTTGCCTCAAGCATTGCAGCAACTGGATGTCATCGGATACCCCCCCACAATGTATGGGGCTAGCTCAAGCTACACCTCTGTGCAGATTGGGGCCGGTGTCTGGAACGCAAGCGGAACGGTGACAACAGGCACTGGTGTCGCAGAGATAACATCGAGCAGCGGAACGTTGGTGGCAGACATCCCAGTAGCATACAACGCGACTGCGGGTTACTGGACAGGCACATATCTCATCAAGCCGACCGACCCACCCGGTATGTGGGAGGCGACTATCCGCATCACCAGCAGCACTCAGACTGGCACTGGCTACACAACCTTCTCCGTGGGTGACGGGATAACAATATTCTCATCATGGGGAACCTTCCTCGTGGGACAGAGCATTCCCATCAGAGCCATCATAACAGCGCCCGACGGGTCCAACATCACCAGCGGCTCCTTCAGCGGGACCTTCACCTACCTGTACCCGAGCGGACCGGTCCAGGGGACCGTGCCACTCACCTACAACTCCACCAGTGAAAGGTGGGAGGGCACCTTCGCAATCGGATCGTCCGTACGTCAGGGAGCCTGGGTGCTTTCCATAGGAGGCACTGACTCCGGAGGCAACCGCGCGGCTGTGGCGTACTCATGGGTGAGCATTGGCTGGAACGCGTACGTCTACACTGACAGCCCTACCTACGTGCTGGGAGATACGATAGAGGTCTACTCCTACATGTCCCCCTCGTCTGGGTCTTTCAACGCCGCGGTCTATCACAACGGACAGCGCCTCGAAACAGTCGCTCTCAGCTACGACGGTGGCTGGTGGGCGTACATCTGGACAGGAGACTTCATCTCGAACTCCGACCCGGCAGGATTCTACAACATTGTTGTCACAGGAAGCGACGGAGCCGGGAACTCCGCATACGGGGAGACTCTCGTCAGGGTCGCACCCCAGGAGCTCAACGTTACGACATTCGTCTCCGAACCCTACGTCATACCCGGCGGAAGCGTCACTGAAGTGGTGTACGCACAGATAGAATACCCCAACGGCGTCCCGGTGACGATGGGCAGCGTCGATGCCTACAGCGACGGCTACTACTTCCCAATGACTTACCAGGCGGACTACGGCGAGTTCGTCGCCTTCATTCCTAGCAGCGACTACTATTCAGGCTACAACGGTGTCAACGTGGTCGCCTTCGACCCCTGGGGCAACGTGGGTGAAGGCTACACCTCCTTCGACGTGATATCTCCTTCGACAACCACGCTCTACTGTTCAGGCCCGGTAACCGTGGGATCGCCATCTATCTGCACGGCGACGGTCTCCGGCTACTACCCGTCAGGGGAAGTTGACTTCACGTCGTCCGGCTCGGGGACGTTCAGCCCTACGACTTGCACCCTTAGCTATAGCGGCACATGCACGGTCGTCTACATCCCCGGTTCAACAATTGGGTCGCCTCACACCATCAATGCCACGTATCTGGGCGACTCGTACAACTACGGAAGCAGCGGCACGTCAGACGTCGAGGTGGACCAAGCGACATCCACCACCATGGTAATATGCATCTCCTCAAAGCATCCTGTAGGAACTTCAACCGCATGCGTCGTCACGGTCACAGATGACTTCCCGACGGGGACGGTACACTGGTCGCAGAGCGGCACTGGAAGGGTTGCGTTCTCTCCAGCGTCTGCGACATGTACACTCTCCTCGACCCAGTGTCTGATATTCGTCAGGGGCACGAAGCCTGGCTCCGTGACACTGACTGCGACCTACGGAGGCGACGTGAGCAACATCGGCAGCTACAAGACCACCAAAGTGACGATTAGCAAAGCGCCAACCACCATCTCGCTATCATGCAAGTCGACGTCGAAGGACGTATGGACCTGCACTGCGTCTCTAAAGGGCTACTTCGGCTCTGTAAAGGGCGAGAGGATAGGCTGGTCGAAGTTGTCAGGGACAGGCAAAGTCTCCTTCTCGGCTTATGCGTGCACTCTCTCGTCCACCCGGACCTGCTCGGTCACTGTCAAGGGGACCCATGCGGGGGCAGCCACGATAAAGGCCGCCTACGCCGGGGACGCCAACAATCTCGGCAGCTACAAGACTACAACACTAACTGTGAAGTAACCCGCGGGCTTTGGGTCTCCAAAACCCGCGGGCTTTGGGTCTCCAAAACCCGTGGGCTCCTCCCGTTTTTCGGGGCGCCCTCGCGCGCGCACCCAGAAGATGATTGATCATACCGCTGACCATGGAATCCCTGCACGAACGTTCCAAGCGCGCCACAGAGACTTGACATAGCGCACATGCGAACGAGTGCAGCAGTGACGGTTGTCTCGAGCGTGCCAGGAGAGACAGAGTCCTGAGACAGCATGATGTAAAACACTTTAATCTCCTGAGACCCAGGGAGAGTCGATCTTCTTTGACGACAACAGGCCCGGGAGAAGAGAATCCCGTTGGAACGAGAAAAAGTCCCGTTGGCGACGAGGAGCCTTCCCTCGAGATGGTGAGGGAGAGGTCAATTGCGGCTGCCGAAGAGGCGATCAGAAGGTCTAGCTCTCGCCCCGACCTCCACCTCGTCCAAGCGATTCAGACGCTTGACGACATTGACAAGTTCCTCAACATCACATCTACGCGAGCCTCCGAGTGGTACGGGCTTCACTTCCCGGAGCTGACCCAGATGGTCCAAGACAACGTCTCTCTCTGCAGAATCATCATCGCCGCTGGTAGGAGAGACGGGTTCACGCCGGAGCTGCTCCAGGGGAGGGGGTTCACCGAGAAGAAAATCGGGGCGATCCTTACTGCGAGGGACGAGTCGAAGGGCGGGGACATCACTGATGGGGACCTAGCGAGGGTGAAGGAGCTGTCCTCGCTTTCAATCGAGCTCAGCAGTGAACGGGACAAGCTTAGCGAATACGTCGAGAGCGCCATGAAGAGAATTTCACCCAACGTCCGCGAGGTGGCCGGCGCCACGATAGGTGCGAGACTGATGGCGAAGGCAGGAGGGCTCGATAGACTCGCGATTCTCCCGGCCAGCACCATCCAGATCCTCGGGGCTGAGAAGGCCCTTTTCCGGGCGCTCAGGACGGGAGCGAGGCCCCCCAAGCACGGAATCCTTTTCCAGCACGAGTCAGTCCACGCGGCGCCCAAGTGGCAGCGGGGGAAAATAGCGAGGACTATCGCGAACAAGATAGCGATAGCAGCCAGGGTCGACTACTATAGGGGCACGGAGGAGGCCTCAATCAAGGCGAGCCTCGACAAGCGCCTCGAGAGCATCAGAGAGAAGTACAAGGAGCCTCCGCCTAGTCGGCCTGAGAGGCGTGACCGCCCCTGGAAGCAAGAGAGGTTTCCCAGACGCCACAAGTCCAACCGGCGATGAGCCCGGTCAGGAGGGAGCACAGAAACGGCAGGACGTACCTGCTGACGCCGAACCTCGCGAAGGGATACAGAGTCTACAATGAGGAGTTCGTAAGAAGGGACGGGGTCGAGTATAGGACCTGGGACCCGTTCAGGAGCAAGCTTGCGGCAGCGATGCTCAAGGGTCTCC
>JBEKAG010000154.1:0-4000 GCA_050015955.1 Nitrososphaerales archaeon | reverse complement strand
TGGAGGGGATCGCACATTCGCCCAGCAGAATCGTCGCAGCTCTTGAAAAGGTATAAGTAGGCTCAATTTGAAATAGTCGCACTGAAGCGATAAGGTGGCTGTCGCTTGATTGGAGTCCTCGAAGCACTAGTCTTTGCCATCTTCGCAGGTTTCGTCGGCTCCATTTTGGGACTGGGTGGGGCGCTAATCCTTACCCCTATCCTCGTCTACTTCGGAATACCCATTCAGTACGCCATCGCCGCCAGCATGGTGGCAATAATTGCCACGTCTAGTGGCGCTGCTTCTTCCTACGTAAGGGAAGGCCTCTCTAACGTTCGCGCAGCGTTCTACATGGAGACGTTCACGGCTGTAGGTGCCATCGTTGGTGCTTCACTGACGGGCTATATTGTTCTCGTCCACGCACAGGCTCTGCTATACTTCATCTTTGCTGCTTTCTTGGCCACCTCCTTTCTGGCCCTCGGGAAGATGAGGAACCGGGAGCTTCCGGAGGTCGAGCAGGACAGCTTGGCGAAGTGGCTCAAACTCGAAGGGTCGTACTACGATAAACCGGCGAAGAAGGAGGTTGACTACAAGTTGACCAGGCCCGCGCTGGCAGGTCCAGGGATGTTCTTTGCCGGGGTTGCGGCCGGAATGCTGGGAATCGGTGGCGGTGCATTCAAGATTTCAGTCCAAGAGATGATCATGGGGATGCCGTCGAAGGTCTCAACTGCAACCACCAACTTCATCCAAGGTATGACTGCACTCGCGGGCGCGTCGATATACTTCACATCGGGGTTCGTCTTCCTAGACCTCGCCGCACCTCTAGCCATAGGCACGACAATAGGCTCGTTCATCGGTGCTCGGGTCCTCCCGAACTTGACAAACAGGACTGTGCGGAGCCTCTTCCTAGTCGTCTTGGTGGTTCTGATTTTGGACATGGTCTGGAAGGGGCTGACATTGCAATGAGCGTGAGAGTTTCTTCCCTGTCATTGGGAATCAGCTGGATTCTGAGAGTCGGCGTAACGCTGAGCCTGGCCCTGGAGTCGGCGGGCGTACTCCTGTACTACATTCAGACTGGGAATCAGTCCCTCGATCTCTCTGCCTCTTGGCAATTCAACGGTGGGAACTTCTTTGACTTCGCGACTTCCACTGTCATGGCCATCGGAGCTGCTCCCAGCCCACTGAGCATCATGTCCCTCGGGATAATGACCCTGATGCTCACACCCTACGCGCGCGTAGTGGCCGGGGTGATTTACTATGGGGTGCAGAAGGACTGGAAGTACCTGGCGATTACCCTTTTCGTATTGGCCGTGATAACTGCTGGTCTGGTGGTTCTTTGACCCACCCGGATGTGGCGGGGCGGGAGGGTTAGCCCTATGTGTCTGGAGCTAGGAAAACCGTCTTCTCCAACCGCGGGGGGCTTCAATCTCCTGGCCGAAGGGACTCTTGACCATGCCTCGTGAAACTCGCACAGAGCATCCCGTAGTACGTCGGGACCTGATAGGACACGAGCTCTCCATTCATTGGAACGACCGACAGGGCACCTGCGAGCATGGTCATCTGCCACAGGCTGTCGGGCTTCGCCGCCTCGATATCGTCCTGGTTGATCCTCATTACTGAAGAGAGCCGGCCCCTCTCGACTGCTTCGAACACGCGCCTGTCGTAGACCTTCGCACGCGCGTCGAACCCGTACGGCCCGTTCTTCCTGTGGGCGTGTGCCTGGTCTGCGCTTGCTACGAAGACGACCCGCCTCCTGCTGTATTCTGCAACTTTCGCTACGCACTTCCCGAACTCATAGTTCTGTCCGAGAGGAATCCCTCTAGAAGGGGTCACTATTAGCACCCTAGTCTTCAGCCTGCTCCCCCTGAGGAAGAACCAGAGAGGTATCAGAGTCCCCCAGTCCATCGCCAGGTCGGACATTGGTCCCTCCAAGGCCCCGTAGTTCGCTCCAACGACAGGCAGGCTCCGCCGTTCGGCTTCGTCTATCACTGCCCTCCCCATCTCCACATCGCACTTAACGCAACAATGGTGTCTGGCCTCGCCGCCTTCACTCGTCTGGCGAGAATCCTCATTCCCCGTCTGGTCGGCGAGAAGAGTTGGAGCTTGTCACCGGCCAGGGCAGGAATGGTCTCGCCGCCGTGAGGCGCTATGCAAGCGTAGACTAGCGGCACGTCAGCTAGGGCAGCTTCTCGTTATTCAAATGTTCCTGCTCAGGTAGTGCATTATTCCCATCACGGATACTCGGATCGACACCTTCGCATAGATGGGGAGTTCGCTGACGCCCGCCTCTCGTTCCACTCTGAGCTGCATCGCCTCCGTCGCCTCGTCGACGTCCGCCCCTCTTCCTTTCATGTCACCCACGTCTCTCACCCATCGGGTGACCTTTTCTTCGGTGCTGTCGAAGACGTGGTCGACATCGGCCCTGGCTCCGAAATGGGGGGTGAGCAATCTGGTCGCGCCAAGCTGTCTGAGTGAGCGCAATGTGGACACGAGCTGGTTCGGGTCGAAGCTTGGTGGCGGAGTAGTCGGGATTAGCGTCTTCATTCCGGGGTAGACTATCCCGACTGCATCTGCAGTGAAGAGACTCTTCGTGCCGTCAAGCATGATAGAGACCTGATGCGGAGCATGACCCGGGGAGTGTATCAGCGTGACCGCCAGCCCATCTCCAAGGTCAAGATGCAGCTCCTTGTCCATAGGAGTCATCCTGTCCGGAGGCACAGGTTCGGGCAAGCCATAGAGGCCCATGGTGGCCTCTCCGAACACCCTGGTCGCGCTTTCGATGAGCTTGGTAGGGTCTGCGAGGTGGGGAACGCTCCTCTCATGGGCGACCACCTTAGCATTCGGCATCTCTCTTGCGAGGTGCCCTGCCGCCCCTGCGTGGTCCAGGTGGACGTGGGTTGGCACGATGTACCTGACATCGGAGGGCATGACGCCCAGTTCGGCGAGTCCCGCAAGGACATTCTGGTACGAGGAAGCATAGCCGCAGTCGACTAGCGTAACCTTGGGTCCTGTTATGACGTACGCACCAACGGAGCTTTGATGTCCCAGGGCGTATGTGTCCAGCACGTAGACCCTTTCGGAGACCTTAGTTGCGTACATCCAAGGCACCTATGATGGACCTTTGGAGTTCCCGAACTCGTAGGCTAGCATCGCGAGCGACGCCGCTCCGAACTTCAGGACGTCCTCGTCCACCTTGAACTTCGAGCTGTGGATCGGGTAGACGCATCCTTTGGCCGGGTTGCTGGTGCCGAGGAAGTAGAATGTGCCGGGGGCCTTTTGCAGAAACCTGGAGAAGTCTTCCCCTCCGAGGACTGCTTCAATCTTCTTCACTCTCATGCCTGGGATCTTCTTCAGCACCCTGACTGCGTCCTCGGTCGCCCTCGCGTCGTTGATGGTCATCGGATACGCGTCCTTCTCAAACTCCACTTCAGCGCGGGCGCCGAAGGCCCTGCAGACACCCTTCGCCACTTCTGCGACCTTGGCCTTCGCCCTCTTCCGCGTCGCCTCGTCGAGGGTTCTGATCGTCCCGTCGAGCAGAGCTTCGTCGGGGATGATGTTCTCCTTTGTCCCCGAGTGAACGGCTCCCACTGAGATCACGAAGGGGCGCATTGGGTCTATCATCCTTGACGACACTCCCTGCAATGCGAGTATCACATGGGCGACCACGTAGATTGGGTCGACAGTCTTGTGGGGCGCCGAACCATGCCCGCCCCTTCCAACTATCCTCACCTTGAAAGTGTCGGGGGCAGCCATGAATTCCCCTTCCTTGACTCCTAACTCTCCCGAGCGTAAACTGCTTTCCATGTGGAGTCCGAAGACGAAGTCCACCTTCGGGTCCCTCATCACTCCGTCCTCGATCATCGGCAGAGCACCGCCCTTTCCACCGTGCTCTTCTGCAGGCTGGAACAGGAACTTCACGGTGCCGTGCAGCTCGTCCCTGTGGCCTGATAGAAGCCTAGCCGCACCCAGCAGCATGGCCACGTGCGCGTCATGCCCACATGCATGCATCACTCCCTTGACC
>JBEKAG010000153.1:0-2589 GCA_050015955.1 Nitrososphaerales archaeon | reverse complement strand
CGCAAGCGTCCCTGACTCGATCAAGAACCCGCGGAAGACCCACAAGGTCAACGTCCAAGGAACGAAACTGCTGCTGGAATCGAGCGCGGTCGCGGGGTTGAAGAAGTTCGTGTTCGCCTCGACCTGTGCCGTCTACGGCGACCCCGCGCGGCTGCCCGTCTCAGAGAGCGACGATACAAATCCCCTCTCCCCCTACGCCTCGTCGAAACTGCGGGGAGAGGAGATGTGCAAGGCCTACTCGAGGAGGTTTGCCAGAGGTGCAACCATCTTGAGGTTTTTCAACGTCTACGGCCCCAGGCAGGAGAGGAGCGCCTACAGCACTGTGATCACGAGCTTCCTGGACGAGCTGGGCGCGGGCGAGACCCCCTTGATTTACGGGGATGGGCTGCAGACGCGGGACTTCATCTATGTCACGGACGTCGTGAAGGCCATTGTGCTCGGTCTGGCAAAGGAGAGGGGCGGAGAGGCGTACAACATAGGGAGGGGGGAAGAGACCTCCATCATCGACCTCGTGCACGCCATAGGCAAGGTTCTGCACGCCAAGAAGGTGCAGTCCAGATTCGATGAACCTCGGGAGGGAGACATTCGAAGGAGCTTCGCCGACGTCAGAAAGGCAAGAACTGGTCTCGGCTTCAATCCTCGGGTGACTCTGGAGTTAGGCCTGAGAAAGATGCTGGCGGGAAATCTGGCGCGCTCGTAGCGACGCAGGGCGACGGTCTCCTTGCGCGCGAATCGCTTCTAGAATGCGCTCTGGCTAGGCTACCTTCCTCGCGCGCCCAATACATCACGATATATTTCGGTGATCCTGCTAGCAACCACCGGCCAGTCGTGCTGCCTAGCGAAGTCCAAGCCGTTCCTGCGAAGGTCTTCTGGATGGCGCAAGACCTGACTGACTCTCTCGCACAGACCACCGGGATCGCCCCTTGGAAAGATCATGATTGCATTCGATTTCCGTGCCAGCTCCAGATGAACTGGGATTGAAGAGGCTACTACCGGTTTCCCAGAAGCCATGGCCTCAAGAAGGGGCATGTCGAACAATTCCCACTCGCTGGGCGAGACATAGGCGTCGCAGGACGCGTAATGACGTGGAAGATCGTCTTCGCTCGCTCGCCCCCAGAAAGTGACATGGCGGTCGATTCCGATCGAGCGTACGCAGTTCTCTAGGTAGTTCAGTCTAGGGCCTGTGCCGACGACGCTCAAGTGAATATTGGGATAGACCTTCGCAAGAATCTCTGTCGCTCTGACGAGTAGTTCCAGGTGCTTGTGCCCATAGAGCGTCCCCACGAAAAGCAACTGCGGGTCGCCACGCCTGAGACTGGGTGCACTTTGCCCGCCGAACCTCTGAACATCCACCCCGTTGTAGACCACGTCGACCTTCTTTGCGTTGAACAGGCGCTTGAGCTCATATGCTCCTGATTCTGACACCGAAATAACCCGGTCATAGGTTCGCATTTGCAGACGATTCAGTACTAGATTGGTGAAATGCACCGCGCTCAATGATTGGCTTGGTGCGCCGTGGTAATGGTACAAGAAGGGGACATCAGTTAGGGATGCTAGAAAGCCAGAGGATGGTTGGTGGTTGTGGATTATGTCGAAGGCTCCTGCAAGGGCTCTTCGTGACAGGACTTCTCTGGCTCCCAGCATGACGATTGGGACTCCTGCAATCGATGGCATATCCTTGAATTGAAACGCACCAATCGATACATCGTGTCCACTCAGCGTGAGGGATTTTGAAAGATTCTCCATCACGACCGACGCCCCGCTGAAGAAGTACCGAGCCGAGAGCATCAGGATCCTCAATTGAACCCAAGACTCCTGTCATCGGTGCTAAACAGTCTTGAAAGGATGCCATTCCGTGCACGCCCACCTTTGAGGATCAAAAGGGAATACTCCTCTGGGATGTGCGCAACCTTAAAAGGTGTCAAGAGGGCGAACTCATGAGTGCGAAGAAGGGCGGTTAAGAATCCGCTGACGAGCACGTACAGATCGCTTTCCTTGGCTGTGGCCCTTATGTTTCTCGCAGTGGCCCTCGAAGGTGGTCTTCCCCCAGCGAGCCGAGCCATCAGCCCGATACAACACATCATCATAGTGATGCAGGAGAACAGGACGTTCGACAACTTCTTCTGGACTTATCCTGGCCAAATCGGATACAAAGCCAATCTGTGCATGCCGTACTATTCACAATTGGTGTCGGGCTGCTTGAAGCCAGTGAAGGCTACATCTTACGTCATGCAAGACATCCCCCACAACTCGGTTGCAACCCTCACGGCCCTTGACAACGGGAAGATGGACGGGTTCCTGAAGGCTGCTCGTCTGGGCAATCCGAGCTACCCTTTCAACATGCTGCAGGCCCGAGCCGTCATGTCGTACTACGGCAACTCCACTTTACCTTACTATTGGGCCTATGCAAAGCACTACGTGCTTGCTGACCAGTACTTCTCTTCGGCTAAGAGTCAGAGCCAGCCGAACCACTGGTACATGATTGCCGGTAAGGCTCCCCCCATCTCTCTTACTAAATCGGCAGAACAGGAGAGGGCGGCCTGCTACAATCCGACTACACAAAAGTTCACCATGTCGACATGCACCTAC
>JBEKAG010000152.1:0-2783 GCA_050015955.1 Nitrososphaerales archaeon | reverse complement strand
CTAGAGGTGAGAAGGCTGAACGTACTCGGTGGATACCCCCCAGGTGAGTCCGAAGAGCGCATTCTTGGGATTCGGACGCTATCGGGCGATCAGCTTCTCTGTTTCGTTGATTTGGCCCAGGTACACTTTCCTGTCTTCAGCCCTCAAGTCCAATGTCTCCAGCTGTTTCCGGGCTAATCTGAGACACCTCCTTGCTGACGCGAAGTCTTCGGCGACAGCGTACCCCCGGGCGACCCCCTCGTATGCAGTTGCCAGCAACTCAGATAGTTTCTCCTTCCTGCAGATTCCCAGCGAGGACTTTGCATACAGAAGTGAGAGATGAGGCTGCTTGAGAGCTGCGTATACGCGGGAGATCTGCCAATCTCCCACAGCCATGTTTCGAGGAGTCCCTACGAGACCCCAGTGATACCTGGAAGCATGCGCCAGCTGAAGCATCCTCTGATCGTCTTGTTCGGTTCTCCCCCTTTTTTCCAAGTAGTCCCAGGTTTCATTAAAGCAGAGAACCGCGGTCTTCCTGTGGAATTCGCGTTTGCTCTTCGACAGCACGGCACTTCAGCTTATTGGTTTCTCTTTGTTAAGGGTTGTGCGCGCGCAGGCCCGCATCGCGCGCTAGCATGGTGGTAACAACCCGTATCACTCGGCGAGCCCTGAATTCCGTCATGGGCTTCACAGCCAAGAGCATCGAGTTCGTCTCCCAAAGCGATGCCAGGGCCAAGGTGCTCGCCATCCTCTCTGGGAGCGCACGCACACCCACAGAAATCGCCAGGCTGGAAAGCAAGCACGTCAGCCATGTGTCTCGAACAATCAGAGAGCTAGAAGCTCAGGGCCTTGTGGAAGTCGCCTGGTCGGAATCAAGGGAGAGGCACTACAGAACCACCAAGTCTGGCCACGCGCTTCTTCTCACGCTTTCACAGCACACGAAGTAGAAGGCTTAGCGCCGCAGTTGTCAGGCGCTCATCGGAACGAGCGACACTAGCCCTATGTTCAAGGCACAAGCGATGTGATATTTCCTGCGACGCGCGATATGGTACTTCCTGTAGTTGCTGTGTTTGGCAATGAAGGGGTAGTCGCTTATGATCTTGTTACAGACGTCACATGACGTTGGAAGATGTACTGACCGCCCGCCGGGATTCTTAATGAGTGCTACCGAATGGCTTGGGAGTGACAAACCGAAATAGGCCGATCTCTCGAAGCTTATTCCAGGGTCTCCTACAGGCCGTCTTGACTTAGGCAGCACACGCACCCCGCAGGAGAATACTAAGGAGTCTTAATTACGCTTTGCTACCTCGTTGAACCGTATTCTAGCTTCGGATACGCTTGGGGGCCGGAAACCTACGATGCTTCTACTACCTGAGGGCGAGATTCATTGCATCCGTGTTGACGAGCTAATCCTTAATTGACATCCAACTGTAATGGAATGCATGAGTCCAAACGAGGAACCTGAGCCACAAAAGAGCTTGAAGAGGGTGACTTGGCAGTACGAGAACTGTCTGTCGTGCGTCTGGTTCAAGCCGAACGATCCCATCAATGCAGACATGATGGAAAGAGGAGAATGCATGCATCCGAAACTCAAGCCTTACAACTTGATGGTTTCAGGACGCGATTGGTGCAACCTCTTCAAGGAGGTCAGGCAGAGGCAGATAGACATCTCGCAAGAGACGGTCATAAGGGCAAAGAAAACGGAAAAGACCTAGCAAATCGACCTCAAACGCGCGCGTAGACTCCGCACTGGCGCTACGAGCAGATCTGTCGAGCTGCAAGAGAAGAGTGGAAGCCCTGATTGTGAATGAATCAACGAGGAATTGCTTTCAATTGGACCTCAGACCTTAAAGCTGACGACATTGAATACGTTTCCGGCTTCAGAGAGAGGAGGCATGATGGCAAGAATCAGCCCCGTCTTTTCCCTCGTTTTCGTTGTAGTCTCCCTCATCGCCATGCGGGTCTTGACCACAGAGCGTCCCCTTGACTCCCTTGCCGCTCCCAACAGATTCATCGGCGCAGAAATCGGATTGGCGGCGATTGTGTTCTTGATCTGCGTGGCCTCGTCGGGGCGCGTGCGGAAGTCCTCCTGGAAGGCGTCTCTCTTCGGGTTTCTGGACCGACGAATCAGATTGCCGATGGTGGCTCGGGTCGCGGCACTGCTATTGGTGCTTGTGGGCGGGTTCGTCTTCGCATTCTTCGCAACGATCGACGAGTTGGGCGGCTACTCCGGACCCGGCAACAGTCTAGCAACTTACCCCGCTCTTCGAACCATATACAATCTTCTTGGCCTGGAATACTTCAACTCCTGGAAGGTCGGCACGGCCGCGTTCTTCTTTTTCAACGTGGCAGTATTGGGCCTGATTGTTCTGCTTGCGAACCGGGGACTTGGAGCGGCAATAAAGGACTCCATCTCGCTCTTCGCCGCCCCCGCTCTCGTCATCTTCGAACTTGGGCTCTGGTACTTCGCTCCGGAGGATATGACTTGGCATGTGACGATGTTCCTCTGGATAGGAGGAATCAACGACCATGGATACAGGGCCCAGAGCCTAGCCGCCGGCGTAACCTATTATCCAATAAACAACTGGCTCGTTTTGTTCGTGGCACTGCTCATGGTGGCCTCCAGGATACCAGCCATTTGGAGCGGCGCGCGCGCAAGGTCATCGTGGAAAGGGGGGAGAGGAGTCAGAGTTCGCGCGCCGCGAACTAGTCTAGAATCTTCTCGCAAGGAGTTTCACCTAGGTCTGGATCTCGACTTGAACAGCAGTCTTGAGGTGGCTTCTGATGACCGACAGTACTTACAG
>JBEKAG010000151.1:0-2786 GCA_050015955.1 Nitrososphaerales archaeon | reverse complement strand
CCTCGCGAACTCCGAGACCCTCTCGACGGTTGCGGCCTTCTTCGGGTTGGGGGTGTGGACCTGGACCGTTTCGCTCATTTTAGTCTGCCGCCTGCTTTGCCGGCTTGCCCATCGCCGTCTTGACCATCACAGTCTTGATGTTCTTGTCGCCGTTCGGGAGCTTCTTTGCGACTGCGGCGACCACCGCCTGGATATTCTCTGCCAGGTCCGGTTCGGTCAGGTTGCTGTCTCCCGCCTTTGCCATGACGCCGAGGGAGCCCCTGCTCCTCACGCGGACGGCAGCCCGCATGCGGTTGATCATCGCCTCGACTGAGGTGTTGGGCGGGACCGGAGTGGGTATCTTGCCCTTGGGACCGAGTGCCTGACCGAGGATCTTGCCTATTCTCGGCATCAGCGCGGTGTCTGCTAGGAAGAAGTCGTAGGAACGGGCCAGCTTTTTCGCGTCTCTCTTGCTTCCGGCGTAGTTCTCTAGTTGTGACGGGTCGATGACCAGGTCAGCCTTCGCATTCTTCGCCCTTACTGCAAGGTCGCCCGAACCGATGAAGCAGATTCTGGCCTGCCTGGCTGTCGGGTGTGGAAGGTAGACAATCTCGTTGATGTTGAGGTCCGTCTTCTTTGGATCGACCTCCTTGAGAGTCAGGATTACTTCGACGGACTGAACAAACTTCCTTTCCTTTGATTGACCCTTCCCTTTCTTCACCAGTTCGGTGAGCTGCTGAGTAGAGAGCATGTCCTCTTCACGAATTCCTCAACGAGCCTGCGAGGAGCCGATAAAAGAGTTGTGCCGAGTCAGGAACCTTACTCGAACTTCGAGTCCCATTTTCCTGCCTCGATTTCGCCCATGAACTCCCTTGCGTTCTTCCCCTCTATCTTGACTCCGATGCTGACGCAGCTCCCGACGACTTCCTTGACGGCCGAGCGGACTGTCTTCGCATAGGAGCCGGCCATCTTGCTCTTGGCTATGGTGACCACCTTGTCGATCGTGAGGTCTCCGACGAGGTCTAGGTTGGGCTTTCCTGACCCCTTTGCGATCCCCGATTCCTTCACCACCAGGGCAGCGGTCGTGGGGGTTCCCACGGTTACCGTGAACTGCTTGGTCTCCTGGTCGACGTCGACTTTGACTGGGACCCTCATCCCCTTGAAGTCGCCCGTCTGCTTGTTGATTTCGTTGACTATCGCTAGAACGTTGACACCGAGAGGGCCTAGAGCCGGTCCTAGCGGAGGACCTGCGTTAGCCTCTCCTCCTGTCACCAGCGCATTGACGACCTTCCTCTCTCCCAAACCGAACTACCTTGGAATCGGGCATTCTCAGCATGGAGTATCTAAGCTTTAGTCGAGTCTCGGTGACTACCCTCGGGGAGGTCCCCTCCGCGGTTCGATGAGGACCCCATCAGAGAGGACAACGATGAAGCAGATGCAAAGGCCGTCAGCGCGCGATGGGGTTCCTGGACCGGGAGGTATCTGCGGACCTAGGCTGCTGGGGGGTTGCCTGACTCTGGCTTGGCACGCCCCACTAGCTTCGTGTAACTCCCGTCAATGGTGATCGGCATGGCGAAGGCTGTGTCGATCAGGACCACGACGATTTCCTGTTTCGCCTGCTCCACCCTCGAGACCTTAGCCCTCATGCCTTTGAACGGCCCGGCCACTATCTCCACGGTGTCGCCCTCGTTCAGCTCGGCGACCATCGATTTCGTAACCAAGAACTTCTCGATGTCCTGATATTGCATCATCCCGGGGATTTTGCTCCTGACATGCTTGAAACCCTGGATGCTCTCGTCGACGACCTGCGAATTCGGAGCCTCGAAGAGGACATACCCTTTCCACGTGTCGAGCGCGAGGACCGAGTAGATTGACTTGTTCTTCTGGATGGCCCTGTTGGCGACGAACGTGGCCACCGTCCTTTCCTGCCCTCCGGTGGTTTTGACCGGGAAGATGGAGCCTGTCCTTTCTTGATCGCTCAAAACGGCCACGTCGGAAGCAGTCCAGTCTTCATTGGGCTAATAACCTTATTCTCGCCATGGGCTAGCCGAAGAAAATGTTTCCGATCAGCTTGATGAGGAAGCCAATAACCCCGACCACACCCATGCCCAGGGCGACTAGCTTGAGGTAGAGGGTGAACTCATCTCTGTCGCTCTTATGAGCGAGCTTGAATATTGCGCTAACCGATGAAAGGAAGTCCCTGAAACCCATTTTGACTTTGGAACGAACTGCATTTGAGGTTAATATGTCTTAGTGGTGTGTGATGCGACGCCAGAGGTCCAGGATTAATATCGGGTAGGCCCAGATACCCTGCATGATTCCCCAAGGCGAACCGGCCGCGGTGATCATGGCTTCTTCGACTGACTTGGCTTCGACAACTCTTGCAAACTCACTAATCGAGGGGCAGGGGTTCCAATCTACCGGCGAGAGCCTCCTGGGCAAGCCTGTCTACCAGAAGGAGTCGTTCTTGCTTGCTTTCTTCGAAGGCATGACTGTCTTCCCTCCGGACCTGGACAAGTTCTTCAACCCGCAGGCCTACATTTTCTTATCGAGACACAGCGCGGAGTCCGGGATAGCGTCGCTCACGGCTCACACCACCGGGAATTTCTCGGACGAGGTGAAGTTCGGTGGGGCGGCGAAGGAACTGGGCAGGTCGGACCCGTCCCTCCTCAAGAACTACCTGATCTCGCTGTCGAAGAGGAAGGAGAGGCTCGGCGGATATGAGATTACGATGGAGGCAACCCACCACGGGCCGACATCCCTCCTGAAGCCAGTCCTCTTCGTCGAGGTCGGGTCCTCCGAGAAGT
>JBEKAG010000150.1:0-2886 GCA_050015955.1 Nitrososphaerales archaeon | reverse complement strand
AGTATCGAGCCACTTGGCTTATCTCGGCGTAGGGTTCGGCAGGGTCGTAGAATGCATTCTTCCCGCTCCTCCAGAGGCTGGAGTTGATGTGCATCCCGACCGCGTTGTCTCCGAAGATCGGTTTCGGCATCGTCGTCGCAATCAGTCCCATTCTGCTCGCGACGTTCTTCGTCACGAACTTGTACGTCATGGCGCTGTCGGCCGAGGCGACGAGCTCATCTCTGTACATGTCGATTTCGCACTGGCCCGCCGTCGCGACCTCGTGATGATGCGCGTTGCATAGGACGCCGAAACCATCGCGGAGGTAATTGACGCACGCTCCCCTGTAGTCGCTCATCGTGTCGACCGGTTGGGCAGGGTAATAGCCATCCTTGAAGCGGACAGGAAAGTTCGTCCCCCTGGCTTCGTTGGCAGACTCGCGGGACATTATCTTGAAACCCGAGCTGAACGGGTCGTTTACTTGCCAAGTCGCGCTGTCGAAGACGAAGAACTCTATCTCAGGGCCCCACAGGGAGTCTGTGAACCCTGCCTCTCTCATCCTCGACTCGGCGGCCTGGGCGACGTTCCGCGGGTCCCTGCTAAACTTGCCGGCGCCGTAGCCAGACCTGACGTTGCAGATTAGGCGGGCAGTCTTGATGCTGTCATCTATCCACGGGACGACGCCGTAGGTTGACGGGTCTGGCACAAGCAGCATGTCAGACTCATGAATCTCCACGAATCCCCTGACAGAAGAGCCGTCAAGCTTTGCAACCCCTTCTGAGAACACCTCCTCATGAATCATTTCGGATGGTATGCTGACGTGCTTCAGCCTCCCTGGCACATCCGTAAATTGCAGGTCGACGAATTTCACGCACTGCTTCTCGACCAAGTCGAGGACCTCGGCCGGGTCGAAACTCCTCTTCACGAACTTCCCGTGGTCCGTTATCGTGTATGTCAATTGCAGACTCATAATCCGTAACTAATATAAGTGCCACAGGGACGAATTGGACGAATTTGGGGTCTGCAAGGGAGCAGCTGGACAGACGACCAGCGCGTCGGCAGCCGATGAGGGAGGGGTCTGGACAAATGACCATCGATGCCACTGACAGAAGGATTCTCGGTCACCTCCTGCATGACGGGAGGGCTTCCCTGCGTCAGCTGGCCATGGAGCTGGACCTCTCTCCGACAACGGTCGCGTCCAGAGTCGCGAGGCTCGAAAAGCAGCGGGTGGTGAAGGGATACGCTAGCATCGTTGACTCGCAGATTCTGGGTTACGACCTCACCGCGGTGACAGACATACTCGTCTCCAAGGGCAGACTGCTCGAGATGGAACGGGAGATTGCGAAGCTGCCGGGTGTCTGCGCCGTCTACGACGTGACCGGGGAGATTGACGGGATCGTGGTCGCCAAGTTCAAGAACAGGGAGGAGCTGAGTTCCTTCACGAAGGGACTTCTGACGTTGCCCTTTGTGGAAAGGGCAATTACGCATGTCGTCCTAACGACCGTGAAAGAGGACTTCCGCCTGCCCGCCTAGACTTTATAGGACGATTCCGATCCATCATTGAAGGCGTCCTTGGCGAGGATTAGGGTGAAGCTGGGCAACATCGAAGCTGAGGTGGAGGCCGATTCCGAGCATCTCCGAGAAGCAATCGAACTGATACCGGAGGTGGCAGCCAAGCTGCCTGGACCCGGCGCACAGGGCGCCGAGGGGAGGAGGGTCGGACCTGCCGAGCAGGAGAGAGAGCCATCGGAGCTACGTGTTCCCGGCCAGCTCCCATCGATTGGAGTAGAGAAAGGTGATTCCCTCGCCGACGTGATTGGGAAGTTCTTCTCCGACCCGTGGGGTAGGGAGAAGCGGAAACTATCAGACGTGAGGGAGGCTCTGCAGTCCTACGGGATGAACTACCCCAAGCAGTCGGTCGCCGTGGCCTTGCTCAGGCTCGCGAAGGCGAGCAAGATCAGGCGCTTCAAGGCTGAGGACGGCGAGTTTGTCTACACCTCTCCGGCCATGCCTCTGTTGTCCGATCCGGTTCCCAGACTCGATGGGAAGATAGACGGCACGGTTTCCTCCCAGAACCTAATTTAACCAGTCGCGTTCCACGTGCGCCGCGGAGCAGGGAAATGCATTGTCCTCAGAGCATCAGCTCTCGATAACGGTGAGCTACGGCGACGCCAAGGTCGAGTTCTCCGGGTCGCCGGAGGTGGTCATGCGGTCGCTGCACGAATTCGTTTCCAAGGTCGTGCCCAACATGGACCTTGCCCGGACGATTACGGTCAACTTCTCTCTGAACGACCTCATACAGATGTTCAAGGAGCATGTCAGGATAACTCCTGAAGGGCCCAGGGTTTGGACTCAGAACAAGAAGCTGAGCGACAGGGACGTCATCCTACTGCAGCTGGTAGCGGCCCGGATTGCCAGTCTGAGCAACAAGGCGTCGTCTGACGCCATGAGCGTAGGCGAGATTGAGGCGGCGACCGGGCTCTACCCGAAGACGATAAGCTCCAGGCTCAGCGAGTTGACGAAGTCGGCCCAAGTGGAGAGAGTAGATTCAAAGGGAGGGGGCAAGTACAGGATTGCAACGGTCGGCGTCAACAGGCTGGGAGAGCAGCTCTCCAGGAAGCTGGAGCCTCAGCGGAACGGCTAGGCCTAGCCCTGGCGCGGGCGGGAAGAGGAGGAAAGAAGGTGGAGACTTGTGGTCATGAACGAGGTTCGTTCAGCCGTTTCGATAGCCTAGGAATTGCAGGAAGGCCTCGACAGTCCTAATTCGCAAGCCCGGCCGCGGTGTTTCTTCTGGCGCGTAGGGTCCTCATAGCGAATGCAACGACCAAGACGATGACAACGACTACCGCTGCGCCAACAATGTACCATCTCAGCGCGCCAGAGTTTGACGAGCCGCCATTCTTGTTC
>JBEKAG010000149.1:0-2886 GCA_050015955.1 Nitrososphaerales archaeon | reverse complement strand
GCGGCCAAAGTCCCGGAATCAATCGTGCAGGTAGTCAGGGAAGACACAGCCACAAACGGGTTCTTCGTCGAGATGATAGCGGCACAGACGATCCGTGCGAAGGGCACAGAGAACCTGTTGGCGAAGAAGCCGGAGGTCGACCTCCTCCTGCGCCTAGCGGGCACGACCCAAATCTCCAGAGCCATCGAGCAGATCGGGGCCAAGAAAGGGAAGCCCTTCCTTCTAGTGATAGCGGGACCCGGAAGGAGACTCGCGAGTCTGGACTTGGATGAGCTCGGTGGGTCGGAGCTTGAGAAGCGGGACCTATCTTCCGATGAGTTGGACAGAATAGAGCAGGCTGCGCTTCTGAACGCCCTGAAGCGCTAGGTCGCTCGTTTCAGTTTTGTGATGCTGAGGATCTCTTCGGGGGAGAGAACCGAGACCGCAGTGTACTCGCCGAAGACTTGGATGAAGACGATCTTGTCAGGCGATTCCAGACTCACCTTCCTGTCAACCGCGTCGGCAATCGCGTTGATGAGCTTCTTGTCAGAATAGGGAGAGTCCCTCGCCTCGATTGTGACCCTGAAGCTTTCAGCAGCTCCTATGTTCGCCGCTAGCTCGGTGACAGCCCGGACTATCTCCTCAATCTTGGTGTCGACGACTCTGCCGACCGGTATGACTCGCATTACGAACCTCACTTTGAAGGGCTCCGAGCGGACGAACTCGCTGATGAAAGAAAGCAGAGCCTTCGGGTTCTCAACCTCGACCTCGAGGATCCCGTCGTAGGCCGACTTCTCAATGGTCACCTTCCTGATGCCTGAGAGCATCGCCACCTCCTTGAACTCAGCTGAGGCCCGTGCTTCAAGGCCCTTGGCTGACGTCACAATCAGGTTCATCTTTCTCGCGTCTCGTCCATCACCCTGACGGGACCCACCCTTAAAACTTGGATACTTTCGCCCACAGCCTGGACGACGGTCGACTCGAAGCCCTCAAGCCTACCTCCGTCGAGTATCAGGTCCACTTGGTCGCCGAGCTGACTTGAGGCCTCCTCAGCCGTCCGAGCAGAAGGCGACCCCGAGAGGTTCGCGCTCGTCCCGGTGAGCCAGTCTCCGCAGGCTTCGATCAGGGTCACGCAGAGAGGCATGGCTGGCACCCTAACACCCAGGGTCCCGGTTCCCTGATGAAGGAGGAAGGGAAGAGTCAGCTTCAGGGGCGCGACAATCGTCAAGGCGCCAGGCCAGAACCGCCCCGCAAGTTCGAGGGCTCGCTGGTTCATCTCGACCAACTTCATAGCAGCGCCGATTGATGAGCAGAGGATGGGGATAGGCCTCTTATCCCGCCTCTTGGCTTCCAAGAGGCGCCGAACAGCATCTTCGTTTGTGGGATCGCAACCGAGCCCGTAGACGGTATCGGTGGGGTAGACTATCAATCCTCCATGAAGGACCACGGATTTGGCGCGAAATACCGATTCGCTGTCGAAGCGGACGATGGTCCCGGTCAATTCTCACGTGCTTGATTCACCGAGAGGTTTAATAGACTAATTGGAATCGTGCCGGCCGTCAAAATGTCCGAAGAGGACCAGGAACTGGAAGAGGACTTCGACGAGGACTCTGACGAGGACGGTTGGGAAGAGGACTCGGACGAAGATGGGCTATGAGAAGATTCCTTACCCGGTACTCTGAACGGGAAATCAGACCGTACTTTGAGACCTAGCTCCCGTCGACGTGGTGGAATCGACTTGACGATAATCCTCAACCTGAAGAACTATCCCGAGGTGTTAGGGGAGGGCTCGCTGAGGATTGCTGAAGCTGCGCAGGGTGTGTCGTCCAAGACGGGCGCCAGAATCATTGTCGCCCCCCCTGGTCCAATGGTTGCACTTGTTGCGTCCAGAGTGAGAATCCCCGTCTTCAGCCAGACGGTCGGAAGCGAGACGGGCGACAAGACGACCGGAGCCTTTCTCCCTGAGGCAGTGAAGGCCGCAGGAGCAAAGGGGACGCTTCTCAACCACAGCGAGTCCTCCCGCCCTCTCAGCGAGTTGAAACGGTTGGTGCCTCGTCTCAGAAGGCTTTCGCTCGCAGTCTGTCTCTGCGCAGACACGACCTCACAAGCTGTGACCCTCGCCAGACTGGACCCGGACTACGTCGCGGTCGAGCCGCCAGGACTAATAGGCTCAGGGGTAGCTGTATCGAAGGCAAAGCCCGAACTTGTGAGCCGAACCGTTTCGAAGGTGAAGGAGACCGGATATCGGGGCAAGATACTATGCGGGGCCGGAATTGTCAGCGGGGAAGACGTGAAGAGAGCGGTTGAGCTGGGAGCGGACGGAGTCCTCGTTTCAAGCAGTGTGGTCAAGGCGAGGGACTGGCCATCGAAGATTGAGGAGCTTGCTCATTCTCTGAGATGAGGAACCTCGCGACGGCTGACGACGAAATAACCCACGTCTTCACAGGCTGCGAAGTCCAGTAGAACGATGTGACCAGCCCATACGAGGGAAGAGGAGTCGGTGCGTGCTTTCAGCCGACACGTGTAAGTCTTCTTATAAACGACGATGCGCCCGAAGAGGCATCATGCGGATAGGAATTCTCAGCGGAGGCGGCGACTGCGGAGGAATAAACGCCCTGATACGCGCAGCGGTGCGCCGAGC
This sequence comes from Nitrososphaerales archaeon, assembly GCA_050015955.1. GTDB lineage: Archaea > Thermoproteota > Nitrososphaeria > Nitrososphaerales > Gagatemarchaeaceae > UBA183. The sequence goes on along the minus strand of JBEKAG010000149.1, from coordinate 266 downwards.
CACGGACTACGGCTACGACGTCACAGGAATCCGGAGGGGATGGGCTGGCCTGCTCGAACCCGACACTGTCACTCTCACCTACGACGCAGTCGCGGACATCGTCTCGAAAGGGGGCACAATTGTCCTCACTTCTAGGACCAACCCATTCGAGAAAGCAGGGGGTCCTGAACTGGTTCTTCAGAACGTGAAGAATCTCGGTCTGGACGCTCTCATCGTCATAGGAGGAGAGGACACACAGGGGGTAGCACACAAGCTCGCGACCAAGG
>JBEKAG010000148.1:0-2929 GCA_050015955.1 Nitrososphaerales archaeon | reverse complement strand
CTTTTACCTCTAGCTTGGCAGAAGCGTAGTACCCGCGGGAACCTGTGGAGAAGGTCTTCTCGTTGAGGGAGACTTCGCCGAGCTTGTCTGTACCTTCGAAGATTTCAGCACGCATGATTCGTCCAAACGGCCCAGCGATATTTAAGCTGGGAAGAAGAGCGCACGCAAACCGTAAAAACCGAGCCAGAGAACGAGTGCGGTTCGTCTTGGCAAAAAATCCTGTTATCGACGAAATCCTACAAAAGTATAGGGTCGTGTGGGCACTCAACCATTCGTCATCGGTTCTCAGTTGGGACATGGAGACGCACATGCCCGAGAGCGGTGCAAGCGCGAGGGGAGCAGCATTGGGCCAGCTGGCAATGATGGCCCAGAAGACAACGATCGACCTGGAGGGTCTCGTGGGCAAGGCCGAGAAGCTGCGCGACCTCGACGATGAGCTGAAGGGAATCGTCAGAGTCCTGAAGAGAGACTTGGACTTCTACACGAAGATTCCGCCCGAACTTCTGGAGGAACAGGCGAGGATCACGACTGAGGCTACCGTCATCTGGCGGACGGCGCGCAAGAACTCCAAGTTCAAGCTGTTCGAACCTCACCTCGGGAAAATCCTGGAACTGGCCAAGAAGATCGCGGACTGCCTCGGATACACTGAGCACCCATACAACGCGCTGCTAAACCTCTACGAGGAGGGGTTCACGGTACGCGACGCCGACTCGGTCTTCTCGCGTCTCGTGCCCAAGACCAAGAAAATCCTCGAGAAAGTCGTCTCGGCTGGAGTATATCCTCCTAAGCATCCGCTCGAGTCCGTGAAGTACGACACTGACGCGATGGTCCGAGTGAACGAAGGGATACTTCAGATGCTGGAGATGCCGAAGGATAGGTTCAGGATGGACGTCTCCACGCACCCGTTCACTATAGGAATAGCGCCCGATGACGTGAGAATCACGACGAGGTACGAGGGTGTCGACTTCAAGGCTACGCTCTTCTCGACCGTCCATGAATCCGGGCACGCACTGTACAACCTTCAGCTCGACGACAAGTTCAGGTTCACTCCATTGGCCAATGTATCGTCACTTGGGCTCCACGAATCGCAGTCGAGGTTCTGGGAGAATGTCGTTGGAAGGAGCAGAGAGTTCACGAAGTTCATCAGTCCGCTCTTGAAGAAGAACCTCCCGTTCGTCTCGCGTTACAGTCCTGAGCAGCTCTACCTCTACTTCAACACCGTCAGGAAGAGCCTGATAAGGGTCGACGCGGACGAGCTAACCTACAACCTCCACATCGCGCTCAGGTATGAGCTCGAGAAGAAGATGCTCAGAGGCGAAGTCTCGGTGGCAGAGCTTCCCGAAGTCTGGAACGACACCTTCGAGGACTACCTCGGGATCAGGCCGAAGAAGGACGCCGATGGGATCCTGCAGGACATCCACTGGAGCCAGGGTTCTCTGGGCTACTTCCCGACGTATTCCCTAGGGAACGTGATTATGGGCATGATCTGGAAGAAGATGGGAGATGGCGAAATCGTCCGCAAGTCGGCGGGGGAAGGAGACCTGATGCAACTGAGGAAGTGGCTGCGGGTCAACATCCACAGGTGGGGTGCTGTCTACTCCCCCAGGGAGCTCCAGATGAAGCTCTTCGGCGAAGCGTACAACCCTGACAGCCTTCTGAAGTACTACGAGACGAAGTTCATCACGTAGAGGACCGCGCAGGCCCGAGAGGCCAGAGCAGGAGAGGCTACGCCATCCACTTGATGCTGCATCCGAACGGCTTGGTGTCTGGGACCCTGACCTCCCTTCCTGCAGTCAGGTCGTCAAGTGCGTTTCGCAGGTCGTGCGACTTCACGTTTAGAGGGTCGCGGGAGTCGTCAATCCTGCCCCGGTACCTCAGGTTCCTTTTGTTGTCGAAAACGAAGATGTGAGGAGTGCAAACCGCCCCGTAGTGCTCTACGGCGGTCTGGTCTTGGTCCCTCAGGTAGGGGAAGTTGAAGCTCTTCTCTCTCGACCTGACAACCATCTTGGCGAGGCTGTCTTCCGGAAAGGCCTTTTCGTCGTTGGAGTTAATCGCAACGAGTTGGACACCCCTTGAGGCGTAATCCCGCTGAACGGCCACCATCCTATCTTCGTAGTCCTTGACGTACGGACAGTGGTTGCAGGAGAAGATCACGACTAAAACAGGTTTCCCTGAGAAGGACGCGAGTGTGTACCTCTTCCCGTCCACCCCGAGCAGGTCGAAATCGGGGGCCTTCAATCCGAGAGCAAGCATTGGGGGAATCATCTGTCCCGCACCCGGCAGGACCTAGACTAAAACCCATCGCTAGACGGACCCAGAAATGAGGACTGCGAAACTCTCTTCATAGGGAAGGGTGGCGGTCAGGCCGCTGACACTGATTGATCGTGGAGCGTGAAGTCCGAAGATGACAGAACAGAAACAGCCTGGTTGGTTGAGGGTGTCGGACATCATCCTGGGTCTCCTCTCAATCATCATCGTGCTTGTGGTCGTGCTCAACTACCAGTATACGAAGGGGACCGTCCCGTCACTTCTCGTCTTCGCGGTCCTTCTCAACTCCGTCAGGATTGCTTCCGCCGGCGGGGCGAGGCATATGCCGGCTCTCCGGAGGGGCCTCGGCCTCGCACTTGGCATAACCGCAGCCGTTGTAGTCGTTCTCGTGATCCTGCAGCCCGGGCTTGGCTTCACGACTTTTTCCTTGTTGCTCGCGACTGGACTGGCGATTCAGGGCCTAGAAAGACTATCAGACGTGACTCACTTGGGCCACCCTAGATGGCTCAGGGTCTCTGCCCTCACGGTGGGCCTGACTACGCTTGCTCTCGCAGGTGTCATAGCCACTGTCCCAAGGCTGACGACAATCACTCTGGTTGCAGTTCTGGCGCTGACGGTCTCCGTGAACGGAATCGAAAGCATCGTCCTCGGCATTCAGCCT
>JBEKAG010000147.1:0-2944 GCA_050015955.1 Nitrososphaerales archaeon | reverse complement strand
TGCCTTCGCGAACTCGTAGAAGGTCATGCTTCCAGCGTAAGCGTCGTCCACCTTCATCATGTTGGCGAACTGGTTGTCGCTCATGGCATTGACTCCGCTGTCGGTGAGCAGGTCCAGGAATATGTTCTCCGTCTTGAGAAGGAACGTGTTGTAGCCCGCCTCTTCCATGGCCTTCAGCCGATGCTCCACGGGGACCAGCTGGACCTTCTGCACCATTCTTGCCTTGTGCATCTCTATCGGGATTTCCTCGCCTGTGGATAGTCTGATGGACATAATTCAGACGTCACGCCTTGAGTACATTTTATAATGCTTTCGGGACGAAACCCCTCCCTTCATCTAATACTTAATAGGCCAAGAGGTACAGTGAATCAACGATGTGCATAACCCGGGTCGGGAAGGTCACGGCCGCATCGCAGGGGAGGGCATCGGTGGATTTCTTTGATGGGAGGGCCTTGGACGACGTTGACGTTTCAATGGTGGCAGCCGCCCGGGGCGACTTCGTGGAGGTCTTCGGTAACCTAGCGCTTTCCGTAATCACCCCCTCGGATGCGAAAAAGCGGAGGGCGGCATGGAAAGAAGTCCGCGAAGCGGCAATCGTTACCATGCCAAAGAGAGACAGAGCACGTTGAACGAAAAGGGAATCCTACTCCACGCGAAGCACGCATTCATGCCGAACAGCCTGGGCTACTGCGGGCCCGACGACAGAGGGGTCATTCTACAACACCTCGAGGAATCGAAAGGCGGCGAGGACTTGACTTCGACGCTAAAGGAGTTCGAGGCAGCCTACCCCTTCCTCAGACTGATAGCCAGAACAACGGGTAGGGACACCTTCGACTATGCGGTCCCGGAGGCGTACTGGATCGGAAACGGCCTGCTGGACCGAGTTCCAGTCCCCGACTTTCACAGCTTCTCCCACAGGGAGTTGATTGGCAGGGACCCGAAGGAAGTGAAGCGGGTATTCAAGACGGTGGGCACGGCCGCACGCCCGCACCACACGTTCTACGTGATGAACACCTACGCCAGCTCGAGTGTTTCCGACGGACCGAGCCTGAGCAACACTAGCATGAAGAAGATCGCGCAGATGATTGACGACTGCCGGGTCTCCTGGGGCGAGGTGAAGGGCGTCGGAGCCAAGAGCCTTCAAGTCGAGTACCGTCCCGTGATCCTGGAAGACGGCGGCCTGACTCTTTCGAAACCCAAGCTCAAGAAGGTGAGATACAACCCAGAGGTGACGCCCTTCGGTTCTGTCAAGAAGGGGGACCCCGTGTCCCTGCACTGGGACTACGCGTGTGAAGTGCTGAGCCCGAGGCAACTCGTCAATATACGCAAGTACACCATGCTGGACATCGAGGCAGCAAATCTGCTACTGGCCGCCTCTAATCGAAGCAGACTCTAGGGAAGCTATCAGGGCTTCAGGCTCGCCAGCAGCCTGAGTCGCTGGACTTGGGCCTTGTCAAGACTCTCTAGTGACTTCTGGAGGTCGGTCAGCTGCTCGATGTTCTTCCTCGATTCGTCGCAGAGCCGCGTGTATGCCGCTTTAGCAGCAGGCGTCCGCGCTTTGCTGGCGAGGCCCTCATAGCTGTCGGCCAGGTCATCTTCGACCCCTATCCAGTTGATCAGGGTGTCGATGGTCGCCTCCAGATAGCCCGTCTTGACAGTCTCTTCCACCTTCTTCGCTTCCTCGGCGGTGTTCACTTCTACGATGAGCCGTTCCTTGCCCAAAGACGAACAGCAGCGCGGAATCTCGGGGGTCTATAAAGTTAGGCGAAAGATTACACGAGGAGGCCCAGAATGAAGGCCGGAATGAGACCGGAGATGACGCTGAGCGCCAATAACAACGAGGGGGACAGCATGTCTCTCGAAGGCCTGTTCGTGACCGGCCCCTCAGATTCGGAGAAGACCACAGTGTTGATCACCCTGTAGTAGTAGACGATCGAGAGGACGATGTTCGCGACCACGACGACAGCCACCCAGCCAAAGAGCGGTGTCGAGGCTAGAAGTAGCGATTGGACGATGAGTATCTCGCTCCAGAACATCCCGAAAGGAGGTGATCCGACCATTGCTAGCGACGACGCAGTGTAGAGGACTCCGAGGGGCCTATTCTGTCTCCCGGCGCCCTTCAGTCTGTCAAAGTCTGCCGCTTCGAACTCCTTCCTCCCTCCAACGCCCGTGAGCATGAAGAAGTTGGCCTTCACGAGCCCATGGTTCCAAATCTGGAACGTGACCGCGACGAGACCCAGCAACGAAAAGGTCGAGAGCGCCGCAAGCATGTAGCCCATCTGGGCAATCGAGCTGAATGCAAGCATGCGCCGCAGGTTGCTCTGCCCGAGCGCCCCGAAGTTCCCGACCAACATCGTCAATACGGCGAGTGCGACCAGGGTCACCTGAATCCCTTGGACTATGGACCCTCCATGGCCGACTAGCGGCTGGATCACCTTCAGCATGGCGAAGAGGAGAGTCTCGTCGACTACCCTGCCGTTGAGGGCACCAATCTGGGCGGGTGTGGACCCGTATGCGTCAGGCAGCCACGTGTGCACTGGGAAGATTGCTACCTCGACCCCAATGCCGATGAGGATCATCAGGAGCGCAACTACGCCCATGGGGCCGTTGGAGGCGAGAAGTGAGTACAGGTCGACTAGATGGATGCTTCCGATGCTTGAATAGACCAGCGCGACCCCGAGCAGGTACACGAGGCTTCCTGCCCCTGCCAAGAAGAAGTACTTCGTCACCGCCTCGAGTGAGATGTCACGCCGTTCGAATGAAACTAGCCCGTAGGCTGCTATGCTGAGGCCCTCCCAGAATAGGAAGAGGGTCAGGAAGTCGCCTGCTGAAATCACACCAATGGAACAGCTGACGAGAAGCATCAGGAGAGCGTAGAAGGGTCCGATGTTATCCGCGCGAGTCAATGTAAGAGCCGTGTAGACCGTCACGGCGAAGCCTGCAA
>JBEKAG010000146.1:0-2967 GCA_050015955.1 Nitrososphaerales archaeon | reverse complement strand
CGTGTCGCCTCACGCAGGGTATGAGTACTCAGGACCGGTGGCGGCCCACAGCTACCTGCACGTCTCCTCCCTCCGAGACCCCGACTTGATAGTCGTAGTGGCCCCGAACCACTACGGGGTTGGAAGCGGGGTTGCGACCTTCAGGGACGGAGAGTGGGAGACCCCCCTTGGGAGGATGAAGGTCGACGAAGAGGCTGCTTCAAGGTTGGTGCAGGATTCCGGGATCGTCGCGTTTGACCCCGAGGCCCACAGGATAGAGCACTCCCTGGAGGTCCAGCTCCCGTTCCTGCAGCAGATCTACGGCGATTCGGTACCGATTCTTCCAGTCTCCCTCCTTTATCAGGACAGCGAGACTGTCGAGGCCGTAGCGAAGTCTTTGGTCAAGGTCGTTGCAGGGAGGAAAGCTGTCCTTGTCGCCTCTTCGGATCTTACGCATTATGAACCGGCAGCTGTAGCGAGGGAGAAGGACGCAGCCCTCATCGAACAGATGATGAGGATGGACGTGGGTTCGTTCTACTCGACGCTCGACAGGCTACAAGTCACCGCCTGCGGTTTCGGAGCGATCGCAACTGTGATGGAGGCCTCCCGAGCTCTCGGCCTCAAGGAAGGAGAGCTCCTCAAGTACGCCACTAGCGGCGACACCACAGGGGATAATAACCAAGTCGTAGGCTACGGAGCACTCAGATTCGTGTAACCGATGAAAGCGATTGCAGAGGCGCCGTCCAAGGTCATCATTACTGGCGAGCATTTCGTAGTCCATGGAGCCTGGGCGCTGGCAGCTGCGCTCCCGCACAAGGTCAGGGTCGAGGCCAGCGAATCTGCAGATTTCAATGTGATTTCTGACAGAGTCTCAAGCGCTGACAAGTTAGGCCTCCGCCCAGTTGCGGGGGTGGTGGAGGCCATGGCCAAGGAGTTCTCCTTCAAGCCCCGCCTGACGGTCTCGGTAAGATCGGAGGTCCCTGAGGGGGCCGGCCTTGGCTCTTCGGCCTCCACGATGATCGCCGTGGCATCGGCAGTAGCAAAGCTCCGCTCCCTCGACCTTCAAGTCTCGGACATCCTCCGTTTCTCTATGGTGGGCGAGAGGAGAGTCCACGGCCGCCCTTCGGGCATTGACGCGGCTGTGTGTGCAATCGGAGGAGTGGTCCTCTTCAAGCCCGGAAGCGCCCCGAGGAAGGTGGCCTTCAAGGGCAGGAGGTCTCTGATCGTCGCTCTTACGGGGAAAAAGAGGAGCACGAAGCGCCAGATCCGGAGAGTAACCGGGGTGAAGGAAACTTTCCCGAGCCTCTTCAGTGGCCTCACAGAGGCAGCCAGCGAGGTCAGCCTGATGGCGGCGAAAAGGCTCGCCGAGGGCGATGTGAAGGGTCTCGGGAGGTTGCTGAACTTCAACCATGCAGTCCTTTCTACGCTCGGCGTCTCCAACCGACCCCTAGACAGGCTCGTCGACCTCACTCTCTCTCTGGGTGCCTATGGGGCAAAGCTTACAGGAGCAGGGGGCGGCGGAAGCATCATCGCGGTCGCTCCAGGGAGAAAGGAGAAAAGCATCGTTTCGGAGCTCAGAGGGCGGGGCTTCGAGGCATTCCGAGCTGAGATCCCCGTCGATGGAGTGAAAAGTTGGCTAGAGCGGTGATAGTGAAGCTGGGAGGCTCGGTCATAACCGACAAGTCGAAGCCATTCTCCTACAGACCAGACGTCGTCTCCGCTCTCGCAGAGGAGGTCGCCTCATCTGACGAGAAGGCGGTGGTGGTTCACGGGGGTGGCTCCTTCGGTCACTTCGTTGCCAAGGAGCTAGGAATATCCTCTGACGAGGCCGCGGCGAGCGCAGAGGCCGTCTCCAAGACGAGGGGGGCGATGTTCGAATTGAACAACTTGCTTTGCAAGACACTTACCGAAAGCAGGCTCTTTCCCTATTCCTTCTCGCCGTTCGATGCTATTGTAAAGGCGGGAAAGGCGCCTGTGTCGACGTGGCTGCGTGGCCTCCTGAAGTCTGGCCTTACTCCCGTCACCTTCGGGGACGTGATATTCACGCCTGCTGGTTTCAAAGTCCTCTCCGGAGACCTGATGGTCCTCGAGTTGGCCAAGATCCTTGAGCCCGAGAGATGCGTCTTCGCCCTGGACGCTGACGGGGTCTACGAGGAGGGGACACGGGTGATTGTCCCGGAGCTGTCGCCGTCGAAGATTAGGAAGATGCAAATCTCCAAGGGGGAAGACGTCACAGGGGGGATGAAGCTCAAACTCGAAGTTGCGGCCAAAGTCGCTGCCCTGGGCCCTAAGGTCTACTTTGTGTCCGGTTACAGGCGGAACGAATTCTCGAAGGCGCTGAAAGGCCTCGAATTCTACGGGACCGTTGTGAGGTCCTGAGCGAAACCGACTCTGGTGAAGAGCCTTAACCGACCTTCAGGCCGAAATGAAACGCGTGAAGTCGATGGTCGACAGGCTGATTCTGGACGAACTGTTGCCGAGGTCCAGCCCGGTTGCAGAGGTGGACCTTCTCTACAGGATGATGCGGGACTACCCCTCACGACCAGCGAAGGGCATGAGACCCTTCCTATGCGTGACTACCTGTAGGGCGGCGGGGGGAGACGTTAAGGACGCGCTGCTTACGGCGGCATGCATCGAGCTCTTCCAGAACTGGATCCTGATCCACGACGATATCGAGGACAGTTCTGAGCTGCGCAGGGGTCGACCTGCTCTCCATCGGAAGTATGGCGAGCCTCTCGCCTTGAACGCGGGGGACGCGCTTCACGCTCGCATGTGGGGTGCACTCACTCTGAACCGAGAGACTCTGGGGCCGGAGAAGGCGATTCGGATAATAGAGGAGTTCTCCAGGATGATCAACGAGACAACCGAAGGCCAGCACATGGAGCTGGGGTGGGTCGCGCACAAGAGGTGGGACCTGAGGGAGTCGGACTACTACGAGATGTGCACGAAGAAGACCTCATGGTACACGGTGGCTGGTCCGTGCAGGCT
>JBEKAG010000145.1:0-2978 GCA_050015955.1 Nitrososphaerales archaeon | reverse complement strand
TTCGGATGCGAGCTTCTCTGGAGTCGCATGCTCGTTTGAGACCGTTTCATCTGCGAGGGCGATTGCGTCGCCCATTCCAACTCCGAGTTCCCTCTCCTCTCTCTTTAGGAACATTTCGTAGGAGAGCGGGTCGTCGCTCCTCCCTCTCTCCTTCAGCAGGGCAAACCTCCGCTGCTGAGAGGCATGAACAACGATCAGAATCACTTTTGCAGACTTCCTGAACGTCTCGACCTCCGACATCGAACGGATGCCGTCCACAACCACCCTGTCTGACCCAGCCTTCCGTATCGCAACTAGGCAGAGCTCAGCCACGGCTGCCTCGCCTCGCTCCTTCCTGAGTTGCTTCATCACTTCGCCGGTGTTCTTCGAATCGGGTGCTAGACCCCTTCTCTTCGTCTCCTCTCGGATTACGTCGCCCATGACGACACGTTTCCATCCCTTCGCCGCCAGTGCCTGCGCTGCGGTCGACTTGCCGGCGCCTGGCATGCCGGTTATTGCGACTATGTACAAGGAGGTGTCTGCAACTGCCAGGCCCGTAGCGGATTTAAATCAAGTCCTGTTCACCGATCGACGATGCGTGCTTTTGTCGCTCTAGAAATCTCGGACCTCAAGGTTCTCGATTCAATCGTTGTCTTCCAGCGGGAGCTCTCAGCGATAGGGGCCGACCTGAAGGCAGTGGAAAGAGAGAACCTCCACTTCACGGTGAAGTTCCTCGGAGAAATCACCTCAGACCAGGCCCGAGAAGCAGACGAGCGCCTGAAAAGGCTCAGGCTGGGCCGCACGGACGTTGAAGTAAGGGGAGTCGGGGCATTCCCGAGCATCGGGCGGCCGAGCGTCATTTGGGCGGGCGTTTCTTCCACGCATGAGGAGCGGGTCAGACTCATAGCACAGGGAGCCATCGCTGCCCTAGAAGGGATCGGAGAACGTGACAGACGACCCTTCGCCGCTCATGCCACCCTGGCCAGGGTCAGATCAGCAAGAGGAGTCAGCGAACTCACATCGGCCTTGCGCTCAAATGCAGACCGCTCATTCGGCGAAATCAGGCTCATCGAGCTGAAATTGAAATCCAGCATTCTGGGGCCACGAGGACCAACATATACTGACGTGGGGGTGTATCCTCTGGTTTGAGGGATTCACAGGAGATCTTGCGGAGCGCAATCAGGCGCGTGACCCCGACCGCTGGTATGGAACGGAGTGTAGGCGCCTTGGCAAGGTCATTGCTGCTGAGAACAAGAAGGGTGGCCGCTAGGTTCCCTGAGACTCGTGGTGTGTTGCTTGGAGGTTCGTTCGCGAAAGGGACCTGGCTTCCTGGCCTCGTCGACCTCGACATCTTCCTGAAGATCGATCCCAAGACGCCCGAAGATAGGTTCGAGAAGATAGGGTTGGCAGTGGGGGCGGGCGCGACGAGGGGGTTCCCACGCGGCAAGAAGTTCGCCCAGCACCCGTATACCGAGGCGACCGTCGAGGGGATCAGGGTCAATATCGTCCCATGCTACTCGGTTAGAAAGGGTGAATGGAAGAGCGCGGCAGACAGGTCTCTGTTCCACGTGCAGGTCGTCAGGCGCCTTTCAGCAGAACGCAAGACCCAGATCAGACTTCTCAAGAGGTTCATGAAGGCGGTCGGCGTCTACGGTGCCGAAATCGAGACGCAGGGATTCAGCGGGTATGCGGCCGAGGTCTTGGTAATGAAGTTCGGGAGCCTCGAGGGGGTCCTGAAATACTTCGCCGGGTTCAAGCCATCCAGCGGTGAACGCCTCTTCTGTCTACCCGACCCAGTGGATGAAGGCAGAGACCTGGCGATTGCCATCTCCGGTGAAAAGCTCGGCAGGATGGTACTGGCGGCAAGAGAGTTTCTAAGGGCCCCCAAAGAGGCCTACTTCCGCACGATGAGGGGCAAGAATCATGCAGAACTGCGCGGAATGGTGTTTGCGGTTGTTTTTTCTCACCGACTCTTGAGCGAAGACACGCTCTGGGGGGAGCTCAGAAAGACGACTAAGCACTTCGAGAGGCATCTCGACATGAACGGGTTCAAGATCGCCCGGTCGATGGCAGCGTCAGACAACAAACTGTCAAGCGCCTTACTCTTCATTCCAGAATATGATGTCCTTCCGAGGTTCGAGCAGCGCGTCGGTCCGACCGTGGACAGGAGGAAGGATGTAGAATCCTTCATCTCGTCCAACAAAAGAGACGCGAGGCTCATCTGGGTCGATGAGGAGGCAAGGGCAAGGCTACTCAGACCCCGACGGTATGTCAGTTTCACAGAACTGTTGGGAGACATGGTCCGAGGGAAGGCAGGGCCGATTGGCGCCTCAAACGAATTGGAAAAAGGGATGAGGCGGAGCAGGTCAGTTCTCAACGGCCGCTCGTTGATGCGAGCGGCATCAGCTTCGAAGTGGTTGGACGATGGAATCAGAGAGATTGTCAGCGACGCACTCGGAACCCGCACGTATTGACCAGCTGACGAAGACGCCGTACATCCTGGTCCTTACCTATCCCAGGATCTCCCTCTCTACCGCTCGGTCGAGGATAAGGCAGTTGGAGAAGCTAGAAGTCGAGGAGCTCATCTTCGAAGGGCGCGCAAAGATCGGTCGGCTTGGAATCTTGGGCCTAGGGACAGTTGGGGTGGTCGTCAGGGCACGCGTTGGAAGGGATGTCCGGGCCCTAAAGATCAGAAGGACCGACGCGAACAGGTCCGACATGGAACGGGAGGCCCGGATCACATCAATGGTCAACAGGCTGGGTATTGGGCCGACCGTCTACGGCCATACGAAGGACTTCATGCTCATGAAGCTGCTCAATTACACTGAACTGGAGGAATGGCTGCGAGGGCTGCACGGGCAAGGAACCAGGGACGCAGCTAGGACCATTGTTCATTCGATTCTGAACCAATGTAGGAAGCTAGACATAATGGGAATTGACCATGGCCAGCTCAGAAATCTCAGGAAACACGTCGTTGTCGCGGACGGCGTTCCTGTGAT
>JBEKAG010000144.1:0-2992 GCA_050015955.1 Nitrososphaerales archaeon | reverse complement strand
TCCGCTGCTGAAGGGGAAGCGCCTTCAGGACCGCCCTGATCTCCGCGGCGCCCAGTGCCTTGGCCGGCTTCTCGACCTCGGTCTCGGCTATCCTCAGCTTCCCGAACAGCGGGGAGTCGTTCTTTTCGTAGAATCCCTTCACTATCGAGGCGGTCCCCCTCCTGTAGGACAAAGAGCACCCCGCCAGCTGTACGTTGACAAACTCCTCTAGCCACGCCCTGTGCCTCCTCTTTGTGTCGACGTCGACCGGGTCAGACTTCCAGACGCAGACGAGGTTGTCCTTCACTAGCTCGTCCAGCGTCATCGTCACCCCCTTAACATCCCTTAGCCACCTGTAGTATCTCCCCAGCCTGAAGGCATTCTGGGCCTTGACGGCTGTCTTACCGTAGGTCGCGAGGTAGCGCGCAGCCGCCTCGCTCCCTCCGAGGACCTTCAGTGCCCTCTTCAGGTCGGAATCCCGTTCTAACTCCACTCGCGGGACCATCTGCTTTCTAAAAGGCGATTCTAACGACGACATATCCCGCGCTCACAACAGTTTTAAGCCCTATCCAGTCGCGCACCCTGACCGATGAGCAAGAAGGTCTCCTCAGACGATGCGTCCGTCCTCCTCTACATGGTCCCGTTCATCGCGAGTGGAGTATATGCACTGTATCTCTGGGTGGCTGGCGGGTTTTCGTCTATCCTGCCGACTTCTGCCTATCTAACAGTCACTAGGGACCCGATTCTGTTCTTGGTCGGGACGTTGAGCGTGATGCTGGGTGTCGTGCTCGAGGTCTCCTACGCTGGGCCTGCAGGCAAGACAGCGAAGCTAGGTTCGGTGGGCGACACGTTGCAGACCATTGCCGTTGCAAGCTTCATACTTGCGCTAGTGTCCGCGCTCTACGCACATGGATTCTCTGACGTCTCCGGAGCTGTGAGTGATTTCCTCGTAGGCAGGTTCAGTCTCGTTTTTCCGGGCGTGATGGTCCTCTTCAGCTATCTAATCACAGCACGCTTCAATCTTTCCTCTCTCAGAAGACCGACCATCTTGGGGATCATTGCTATGCTCCTTTCCCCCGCCTTTCTGTATGCAATAGGGAGGAGACACTCGACCTTGGGTCTTGCGGTGGCGCTAGTCTTCCTGTTAGCCGGTATCGGCCTTTTCCTGATGCCCAACAGGAAGGTCGCCGACCCAGACAAGCGCAGTGGCGCTAACTAATAGCCCCACGGAGTAGAGCCAGGTTTGGTCCGGCTCGACGTACAGAAACGGAGCAGGGTTCAGTATCTAGTGGGGTCAGGCCGGTGACCTACGATGGCTGACCTGATGCTGGCAGCCTTCGCGGAGATAGCCTCTGCATTGTTCGTGACCGAGCTGACCGACAAGGACGCCCTCCTGTTACTCACCCTGGCCTCGAAGACCCGCGCAACGCTCGTGTTCCTCGCTGGAGCGACCGCCTTCACCATCACGACTGCCATCTTCGTCACGGTCGGGACTCTGATCAGCGACATCATCCCGATTCTCTGGGTCAGGCTGGTCGGAGGGGCATTCATGATTGGCTACGGGCTCTGGGAAATACGTGGTGTCGTCGGCCAAGGGGTCACTGAGAGAGAAGAGAGAAGCTTGGAAGAGCGGTCCGACGGCTGGTCGGCTTTCTTTGCCATTGTCGCTGCACTGGCTCTGTTGGACATAGCTGGGGACGCGACCGAGGTGCTGACCATAGTCCTTGTGGCCCACTACTCCAACCCGATTCTGGTCTTCTCCGCCGCCTGCACTGGGCTGATAACGGCTACAGCCTTCGAGACAGTCCTTGGGAATAGGCTGGGCAAAGTGCTCACCCCCCAGAGGATCCGGTACGTCTCGATCATTGTCTTCCTCGTCCTCGGCACCTTCATCATTGTCTCGAGCCTGACCTAAGACACCGGTGCATTTAGACGCCCCTCGAGGACGTCGTCCCATCCGGCCCGGCAGACACTTTCAATGTCGACAGCGAGCGTATCTTCTTTAAGCAGAAGCGGGGGACGCCCCGCCGTACATGTCAGAGCCCGGAAAAGAAGGCATGACCGCCAAGAAGTCCGAAAACTTCGACGAGTGGTACACCCAGGTGATCCTGAAGGCCGAGATAGCGGACTACACGCCGGTCTCCGGCTGCCTGGCGTACAGGCCTGCCGGGTACGCCATCTGGGAAAACATCCAGAAGGCCACCGATGCCGAGTTCAAGAAGGTCGGGATCTTGAACACTTACTTTCCACTATTCATTCCAGAGCACCTGCTCAAGAAGGAGGCCGAGCACGTCGAAGGGTTCTCGCCCGAAGTGGCGTGGGTCACCCAGGCCGGAGACACGCCGCTGGATGAGAGGTTGGCCATCAGGCCCACTTCAGAGGCGGTGATGTACGAGGTGGTCTCCCGATGGATTAGGTCTTGGCGTGACCTGCCGCTCCGCCTCAACCAGTGGAACAACGTTGTCCGCTGGGAGTTCAGGCATCCTACGCCTTTCCTCCGCTCCAGGGAGTTCCTTTGGAACGAAGGGCACACGCTCTTCGCGACGAAGGAGGAGGCCGAGGCAGAGCGGGACCAGATTCTCGGCATCTACAGGAAGATCACGGAGGAGTTCCTCGCCCTTCCCGGTTACACAGGCAAGAAGACGGATTCAGAGAAGTTCGCCGGGGCCGAGGCGACCTACAGCGTGGAGCATCTGCTCCCCGACGGGAAGGCAATACAGGGACCCGATTTCCACTCCGACGGCCAGAGGTTCTCGAAAACCTTCGAAATCGTCTTCATCGACCAAGACGGAAAGAAGCAGTTCGTCTGGCAGAACACCTGGGCCATCACTACCCGAGAGATAGGGGTCATGCTGGCAGTCCACAGCGATGACAAGGGTGCGGTCGTGCCTCCGAGGCTCGCGGGCACCCAAGTCGTGGTGGTGCCCATCGTTAACGACGAAAACAAGGCCATGGTCCTGAAGGAGGCCGCTAAGATCGCTCAAGAGCTCTCGGGTATGTGGAGAGTCAGGTT
>JBEKAG010000143.1:0-3005 GCA_050015955.1 Nitrososphaerales archaeon | reverse complement strand
CCCGGAACATGCATTATGAACGTGATATGGGTAGATGTTTCGATCAGCTCGCAGTCAGGCGCTCGTTCCCTCGATGCTCCCAGCTCGTCAGCTACACGGACCAGACGCCTCTCCAGGAGCGTCACCGCGTCATCCACTAGCTCGTCCAAGACCTTCTGGAGATCATCGCGACTATCCAGACCACTCGTCATCCAGACCCTTCTCGATGTTGTCCAGTTCAAACCCCAAGTCTTCCCATCGGAATTTCCTTGGCATCAAGCGCTGCATCTCGGCGAGCGAAGCCATGTTAGAACCTAGGTACTAACATTCCTTGATATCGGCTGTGGGCTGTCAAACTTGACCCACGCTTTGCGTTCTGTTCACTAAACTAAGGTTAAATTACCGTTAGAACTGCAGTTCGTCCGTGCCCGTTGTATTCCGGGTCACTCTTGGCAAGACCGGGAACAGCCTCAGGATAACGATTCCGAATCCGGTCGTCGAGGGTTTCGGATGGAAGAGGAGGGACCAGATACTCCTGATCGTTACGGAGAACGAGATAACCCTGAAGAAGCTCGAAGGCGGCAAGAAGGAGCGACCGCACAAAGGCTCTTCCGCTTGAGGGGGAAGAGGCCCTCCTTTTTCACTGAGGCCAGTGACGCAGTACTTGGAGGTCGGCCCCTCAGCGCTCGTCGCGCGACTACGGGGGTCGTCAGCCGTCCTTCGGGGTAGAATAGAAACACGGAAAAGGAAGTACTTGGAGGCGTAAGATATGATATCAGAGTCTCTCAGCGTCGCATTGATGGTCACCGACGCGAAGAAGTCTGCGAAGTGGTACGAGGGGAAACTCGGGTTCGCCACCGAGGGTTCTGGTCACTGGATCACGGTCTGGCCGAAGGGGTCGAACGCGAAGTTCCATCTCTGCGAGGGCAAACTGGAACCAGGGAACACAGGAGTAAGCCTCTACTGCGAGAACGTGGAGAAGACATTCTCGGCACTTGAGAAGAAAGGGGTCAAGTTCACGACACCCGTTACGAAGAAGGAGTGGGGCACCTTTGCCATGATAGCTGATCCGGACGGAAACGGGATCTGGTTGCACGAAGGCAGCCCATAGGCTCGAGCCTTACCCGAGGTTGGGACGCAGGCAGACCTGTCCCTACTTCCTCGTAGCTGGAAGTTGCGCGCACTTGAGAATGGTCTCGTCTAGTCCCGAGACTCCGGACCGTCTGGGTGGGCCATTCCAAGTTGAAACGGGGTCAAACCTTGACAATTGCTGGTCTCTACAAGAATGCGCCAGCGTATGCGAGGGAAAGGACCGAGAAGTGTTTTATCAGCGACAGGAAAGGTTCGCTTAGATGACCTCGGGCAGTTCGGCAAGCAACTACTGGCGCCTGACCAAGCCCAGGATCTGGGGTCTTCTCGTCTTCACGGGCCTCGTGGCAATGGTTGTGGCATATCGCGAGACGCCAGGGTCTACTGTTTCTCCCACGCTGATGCTCATTACGGGGATAGCCTTGACCCTAGGAAGCTCTTCTGCCGACGTCCTCACAAACTACCACGACAGGGACATCGATGGCATCATGAAACGCACGATGAAGAGGCCTATCCCAAGAGGCGACATATCGCCAAGGGCAGCCTTCGCCTTTGGCCTTTCGCTGGCCGCTCTTTCAATAGCTATATCCTTCTTCCTGATTAACGCGGTGTCTGCCGGCTTCATGCTGCTGGGGCTGCTTGACAATGTTGTGGTCTATTCCTTCCTCCTCAAGAGGAGGAGCTGGTTCAGCATAGTTCTGGGAGGTTTTTCGGGGGGAATGCCTGTCCTGGTCGGCTATTCGGCCGTAGGGAATCCCTTTTCCCCGATAGCCCTGTACCTGTCAGCGTTGGTCATGGTCTGGATTCCGGTTCACATCTGGAGCCTGGCGATCTTCAGCAGGGAGGATTTTGAGGCTGCCAAGGTGCCGGTGCTCCCGGTCGTCTTCGGCGACGAGGTCGCGGCGATTTGCGTAGCTGCAACGAGTGTCTTGCTGACGGTCCTCTCTGTGCTCATCTTCATGTTCACGCCGGTAAGCGTCTTCTACACTATCACAGCTCTTGCCCTTGGAGGGCTGGTGCTGGGCTACAGCGCCAAGCTAGCCTTAGACCGGACACGGAGCACTGCCTGGACCCTCTTCAAGATCACCAGCCCATACCTGATGCTCCTCTTCCTTGTACTCGGCGTGACTGTCTGGATCTGAGAGCGCGCGCGAGGTCAGGCGGTGGCATTGGCAACTTGGCCGAAGGTAGAGGATACGCTAGGAGAGCGAATTCTACTATCACCAGCGAGTGACCAAAACGCAATTGCTGTACCTGTGAATCCGACAAGCACGGTCAAGCCGAGAACATGGAGGAATCCCAAAGAGAGCAGGTCTGCAAGCCTTTTTACTCCAACCAAGAGCGCGAGGAACGGCCGTGCTGCCGACTATCGTCGCTGCCGTCGAGCTCCTCGTCGTGGTCGCGTTCGCGCTGACAGCAGTACTTCTCAAAACTATCGATGAAAGGGGCTTCCTCGCGAGCACGTTCGTCGGTTTCTCAATACTCTTCGGGGGAGGGCTCTCCTGGTTCGTCATTGTCGCAGTCTTCTTCACCCTCGGAGTGGCCTTCACACTCTACAAGTACGGATTCAAGAGGGCGCTAGGGGGCGCGCAGGAGAAGGGTGGTACACGCAGCTGGCCTAGCATCCTGGCAAACGGCGGAGTCTCCTCGGTGATAGCCCTGCTCAATCTAACAGGGCCCACCCTCGCTCTTGCTGCATTATTCCTTGGGGCCATCTCCAGCGCGGCCGCGGACACGGTGGCAACCGAGGTGGGTCTTCTAAGCCATAGCAAACCCAGGCTGATCACGAACCTGACTAAGACCGTCGCGCCGGGGACCTCTGGGGGGGTCACTCTGCTGGGCGTTCTGGGCGCAGTCTTTGCATCACTGGTCATCGGCTCCATGGCCTACTTCCTCGGCCCGATGTCGATGCGCCTCGCGGTTGTACCCGTTTGTGT
>JBEKAG010000142.1:0-3029 GCA_050015955.1 Nitrososphaerales archaeon | reverse complement strand
TCTATCTATTACTAAGACGCTTCCCTTTGTCCGAATTCCTGAGGTTCTTCTCGACCCTCAGCCTGAGTGCCTCGAGGCCATGCGTCAGAGGCCCGGAGAGATTGAGCTCAATCGGAGTGATAGAGACCCTGCCCTTCGTGAGCACTGCTTCCGCATCCGTGTTCGCAGGGAACCGAGAGAGCACCTCCCCGAAGAGCCAGTAGTACGGCCTACCCCTGGGATCCTTCCGCACCAAGACCTTGTCTTTGTACTTCCTTCTACCGACCTTCGTCAGGGCTATCTCTGTCGTGGAGTTGACCCCGGGGGGGAAGTTCACATTCAGGACCCTCGCCCCATCCGGCATTCCGTTCTCGAGCACGTCCCTCGCGATCTCTCCTGCGATCTCGGCTGCATTCGAGAAATCAGGCTGGTTGTATTCAAGTGCGAACAATGATTCCTCGTTCACTACCATGGAATAGGCGATCGCTGGAATGCCTGCAATCGCCGCTTCAAGGGCTGCGGCGACGGTCCCGGAGCCCAGGACATCTTGGAAGGTGTCGTTGTCCCCGATGTTGATCCCTGACACCACGAGGTCGGGCCGCCGTTCAAGGATCTTGTTCACCCCTATCATAACACAATCTGCAGGGCTACCTGACACGGCATAACATTCGAACTCGTCCCTCTGGATCTTGCTCACCCTCAAGGGCTTGTGAAAGGTCAGACTCATAGCCGTCGCGCTCATCGGTTGTTCGGGGGCGACTACTACAACGTCAGCATGCTTAGAGACTTCTCTTGCGAGTTTGACTATCCCGTTGCTCTGGACGCTGTCGTCGTTGGTGACCATTACGAGCTTCCTATTCTTGCTCAATGCGCTTGGCCTTCGCCGACGCTCTGTCTATAGACCTTCTCCTCCTTGCGCGCGCATTATCCCTCATGTCCTATTGTCCGTACTATTCCATTTGATGTATTATGCAGTCTAGCCTTCTATGCAACATCTGCATGAGGCCTGCATGCATTCAAAGACGTACTTGTGGTCGCGCGCGCGATCGAAGAACTCACCGGAGCCTTAACGCAGAATGTCGGCAGGATTTATTAGATGCGCGTCTGATTCGCATTTCCGCTCTGAGGATGGCATCATACCGTAAGCGAAACGAAGAGAAGGAGGAGGTGAAGGGGCACAACCATCCGTTCAGCGAGAAGTGTGGCCCGCATTGCCCCCGGAACGAGCACTACAAGGGGCCCGTCAGAAGGCCAGACTTCCGCAAGAGAAAGAAGTAGCGGTCGGGTTTACCTGCAAACTGTGAGACAGAGTTTCCCTAGAGCAGAAGGTCCGCCCAGCGCGCGCTCACGGTCAGATGGTGTACGAGAAATGAATGCTGCTACTCGTGCATCCGAACGCAGTTCCCTGGGCCGCGACCTTTCCATCGAGGTAGAGGCTCACGGTCATCCCTTGCAGTTCGATGCAGTTAATCGAGGATTCCTCTGAGGCGGAGATCGTGATCGTCTCCCCCTCGAAGACAGGGGTTATCCGATAGGAGAACGATTGGTTGTCGGACCCGCCATAGGACGACCTCCCCTCGACAGAGTCCATCGTCGTCACCGTGAAGTCGTATCGCCCCGTGACATTCGCGAACTGGACAGTCACGTTGGTTGACAGGGGAGGGACGCTGTAAGTGGTCTCTACAGGTCCGCCTGGGCGCGACGCCCAGCACTCCCACCCGTACGGGTTCGGGGCTGCGGGACGCTCGGGCCCACCGTTGACAGAGACGGAGAGGTTGTACACCATTCCGCAGCCGTGCTCGTAGAACGATGATGAAGCCTGGGCGGTGTATCTGAAGATCGGGCCTCTGGGGTTGGCCCCAAACCAATGCACCGAATAAACGGGGGCAAAGCAAGTGTATGCTTCGATCCCTGCTACAACCGCGACCAAGACCGCGACCTCGACCAGAATCAAGAAAGAAGACCCTCGCTCCTTAGTCGCCAACTCGTCAGGTTGGGAAGGGCGGACTAATACGGATTCGAACCTACGTGGCGGGCTGGGCCTGCATGGGATCAGTTCCTAGCCGAACATCCAGGATAGACCGGAGAAAGCGACTCTTCCAAGTACTCTATACCGGAATCCACTTTCCGAACCTGTTTGGGGGCTGGCCCCACTGGGCCCGCTTCAGGGCATAACAAATGGTTCCAAGGACTGGAAAGTCAAACGGGCGCGTGTAGCATGCCTCAAAGGTGAAAGCCAGCCCCTCAGTGGCATTCGGCTGGGGACAACAGTTGGGCAACGCTCCAGGCAGCATCTTCTCCCTGTCCGCCCGACTGCTGCTGCGCGGGAACATCAGGACGCTAGCCCTGACGAGCATGATCACCGGGATCTACGTGAGCATGCTCAACACGATACTCCAACCCTTCGTTGTAAAGGACCTCGGCTTTAGCGTCGCCGTCTTGGGGATTCTCGTGGCCGTAGGTGCGAGGCCCACAGGTATGGCCAGCTCTATCGTCCAACCGTTTGCGGGGTCACTTGCCGACCTTCTCGGCAGAAGGCGGCTGATCGTCGCCGGGAGCGCGGTAGGGGTCTGCTCCATGGTGTCATTCCTGATTGCGGCTGTGTCCCACAGTTTCATCCCGCTTTCAATCGGCTACTTCCTCCTGGGGCTCTCCCTGCTCGGCTACCCGGCGTCCCAGGCTACAATCGCGGAGAGCGTTTCCATGGACCCAGGGAAGCTGAACATCGCGTTCAGCGTCGTCTTCTTCTTTACGCAGATTCCGGGAGCCGTTATGCCGTTCGCGGCCGGCTTCCTCGTCACATACGCCGGATACGCAATCCTCTTCGCCGCCGCCGCACTTCTCGAGTCGGCGAACCTCTTCGTCCTGCTCACTCAGCTCAAGGAGACGCGCTGGAACCCGGAGCGTACGGACGGCCAGCTTCGGTCGGACGGTTTCTCCATCCGAAGGGCGGTCCGGATGCCAAGCGGGTTCGCCAGAATCTTCGCCCCCTTCGCGCTGGACGCCTTCTCCTTCGGGCTCGGCGGTTCGATAGTCTACGGCATGTGGAC
>JBEKAG010000141.1:0-3051 GCA_050015955.1 Nitrososphaerales archaeon | reverse complement strand
CTCCTCGTGACGGGCGACGCTGCGGGATTCATACAGAGCAACGGACTGCTTCTGCGCGGGATGGACTTCGCAGTTGCATCCGGTGCAGTGGCCGCGGAGGTGGCGAAGAAGGCCAAGGAGAAGGGAGACTACTCAGCCGCGACGCTGTCGCAATACGAGAGCATGCTCCAAGAGACATTCGTCCTTAGGGACCTGCAGACGTATCGACATGCACCGCGCTTCCTCGAGAACCCCCGCCTGTACTCAACCTATCCCGACCTCGCCTGCAGCCTAATGGAGAGGCTCTTTGCTGTTGACGGGGGTCCCAGGCAGAACCTGTTCGGCGCGGCCAGGAAGGAGATGAAGGGCAAGGTTTCTCTGATACGGATGGCCAGGGACTTGCTGGGAGCAAGGGCGCTGTGAGCCTAGAGAAGCTCAACGTAGAGCAAAGGCTGGGCCTCGACAGCTTCGACACGGTCGAGGAGAGCCACATCAAGGTGAACCGTGAACTGTGCAAAGAGCGCGACGTCAGGATCCTCCTGAGGGTCTGCCCTGCAGGCTGTTTCACGCTCACGTCGGGCGAGCTCATCTTCTCTCGGCTGGGGTGCCTCGAGTGCGGCGCCTGCAGGGCAGCAGCCTCTCCCGGTGCCATCGATTGGAGCTTCCCCAAAGGAGGCGCCGGAATCAGGTATCGGTACGGGTGAGGCTTATGTGGTATGATAAACGGGGCATGGCTCGCAATGGTGCGCATCATCGTCTGCGCAAAGCAAGTCTACGACGTCGAGGGACTGAAGGTAGACCCTAAGACCAGGGCCCTGGTCACGGAGCGCGTCGAGCGCAAGATAAGCGACTTCGACAAGAATGCCCTGGAGGAGGCGCTGAGGATCAGAGAGAAACATGGCGGGAGTGTAGTCGTGGTCACCTTGGGCCCTCCAACTGCTAACGATGCGGCCAAGGAGGCCCTGAACATGGGCGCAGACGATGCCTACGTCATAAACGGCGCGGACCCGGAACTGCTGGACGCGCGCGCAACGTCCGACATTCTCGCGGCAGCCATCAGGAAAGTCGGGGAGTTCGACCTCGTCATCTGTGGGGACGCGTCCATCGACATGTACGCATCCCAGGTAGGGCCGCGGCTGGCTGAGAGGCTTGGCATACCGCAGGTCTCACACGCGAAGAAGATAACGATCAACGGGAGCATCGTGACGGCGGAGCGCGACCTAGAGGAGGCCGACGAAACCGTGGAGTCTCCCATGCCCACACTGCTTACCGTGACGAAGGAGATCAACGAGCCGAGGATTCCGACCATTACCATGTTCATCAGGGCGTCGAAGAAGGCCGTCAAGACGCTGGAAGTCGGCGAGCTGGGGGCCCCGTTCTCGGCGTCGGTCAAGGTGCTGCAGGCGTTGGCTCCGGTGACCGAACGAAGGAGAGAGGCGGTGGAGGGGAAGCCCGCTGAAATCGTGAAGAACCTGGTCCGCAAGCTGCTCAGCGAAGGGGTAGTGGAGGGCTGAGAGAATGACTTCTGACGCTAGGGACGTTTGGGTCTTTTCCGAAAGGAAGGATGTGGTGCTTGAGTTGTTGGGGAAGGGAAGAGAGCTCGCGGATGGCCTAGGGTCGAGCCTCGGCGCGCTCGTCCTTGGCGCGGGGTTTGAGCATGAAAATCAAGCCTTCGTGTCGCACGGCGCCGACAAGGTGTTTGTGGTAGAGAACCCGGCACTCCAGAATGTGCTGCCAGAGCCCTATGCCGAGGCAATAGGCAAGCTCGCCTCTCAGCACAGACCTGAGATCCTGCTGATTGGAAGCACAAGGAGAGGGAAAGACATCGCCGCCAGGGTTGCGGCCCGGCTTGAGACAGGGGTCATCACCGACTGTTTGGCGCTAAGTCTGGACAAAGAGAAGAAGCTGCTGGTAGCCGACCGTCCCTCATATGGCGGAATCCTTGTCTCGACCGAGGTCTGCACAACGAGTCCTCAAATCGCTACTGTGCCTCCGAGGGTGTTCGAGCAGGCCGCACCCCGGCAGGACAGACGCGGGGAGGTAATCAAGACAGGAATCGACCTAGCGCTACCGAAGACAAGGGTTGTCCGGGTCGCCCCCAAGGAGGCCAAGGGCGTACGGCTGGAGGATGCGAGCGTGATTGTGTCTGGAGGCAGGGGCGTGGCGAAGAAGGAGGACCTCAAGATCCTGGAGGAGCTGGCTAGAACACTGGGCGGCGAGCTGGGGTGCTCTTCACCGCTGGCAGAGGACCTGAAGTGGCTGCCGCTGGAGCGCCTCGTGGGCCTCACTGGGCACAAGGTCAAGCCAAAGCTGTATCTCGCCTGCGGGATATCGGGGCAGGCCCAGCACATAACCGGAATGAGGGGATCACGCGTGGTCGTAGCCATCAACAGCGACTCTGAAGCTCCAATCTTCCAGCAGGCGGACTACTGCGTGAAAGGCGACCTCTACGAAATCGTACCCCTGCTGACCGAGGCGTTCAGTAAGGTCCACCGGAAATAACTCGCGGGGGCGGTCTTGTTGTCCCCGGCGCCTCGCCGAGACTGAGCTAGGTGATGCGTTTTTATCCCCCGTGAAACGAGCATGCCCAAGTGATTTGTGTTGGACTTCAACCTGACCGCGGAACAAGAAGGGTTTAGACAGGCAGTCCGAGAATTCTGCCAGAAGGAGATCGCGCCAAGGGCGCGAGCAATGGACACAAAGAGGGAGCTTGACGAGGGACTTATCGATAAGATGGGCGCTCAGGAACTCCTCGGAATCACCATTCCTCCGGAGTACGGCGGACCCGGGGCCGACTTCTTCACCGCAGCGATAGTCGCCGAGGAAATAGCGCGCGCGGATGTCAGCTGCGCAACAGCGGTGATGTACCTCCTGACGACAGGGTGGAGCTTCCTTCTGACCAAACACGCGACGAACCAGCTGAAGGAGGAACTGCTGCCAAAGGTTGCAAAGGGCAAGTCCCTCGTGGGGATACTCTCAACCGAGCCTCAGGGAGGATCAGACATCGCCGGCCTCAGGACCAGGATTACCCGTGAGGGGGGGAAGCTCGTCGTCAACGGGCAGAAGTCCTAC
>JBEKAG010000140.1:0-3115 GCA_050015955.1 Nitrososphaerales archaeon | reverse complement strand
GGCTAAGACATATTCGTTGCCACAACTTCCATACAAGTACTCAGACCTCCAGCCCCACATCTCGGAGAAGACGATGACTCTTCATCACACAAAGAATCACCAGGCATACGTCAACGGTGCGAACGCGGCGCTTGAGAAACTCGAGAAATCCCGAAAAGGCGAACTGCAGATCGACATCAGGGCAGTCCTGAGAGACTACAGCTTCAACGTCGACGGGCATATCCTGCACTCCTTTTTCTGGCCGAACATGGCTCCTCCAGGAAAGGGAGGGGGAACGCCCGGGGGGAAGCTGGCAGACAAGATCAACCAGGACTTTGGCGGGTTCGACAAGTTCAGGTCTCAGTTCTCCGACGCTGCCAAGACAGTCGAGGGAGCAGGTTGGGCGCTGATGCTCTATGACTCCGAGACAGACCAGCTAGTCCTGACCCAAGTCGAGAAGCAAAACAACATGCATCTCGCCCAGATGCCAATCATACTCGGGATTGACCTATGGGAGCATGCCTGGGTGCATGACTACCTAACTGATCGGCCAAAGTACGTCGAGGCTTGGTGGAATGTCGCAAATTGGTCAGACGCTGACGCAAGGTTGGCGAAGGTCGTAAGGTGACCTTCGCGTCCTTATTTTTCCGTCCTTGAACTGATCAGGGCACCGAACTCCCCGCTCTTCTGGACCATCCTTACGATGTCATCCTCGGTGTGGCATGCGGATATCCCTCCTCCATGAGAAGGCAAGAGGAAGATCCCCTTCGACATCAGGAAGAGCGCATATCTTCTTGTAAGGTCCCCCCTTTCTCTGAGGGCTTCCTCGGCATTCCTCGGGCTGATGCCGAAGTGTGTGAGGAAGAGGGAGCCCAGTCCTGTCGTGTGGGCTTCCACTCCACTCTGGGCAAAGGCTGAGTCGACTCCCGCCCTGAGTTCCCTGCCCATTCTGTCGAGCCGTGGATAAATGGTCTCCGCGTTCTTCCTGAGATACCTTATGGTCGAAAGCCCAGCGGTCATGGTGAGAGGGTTCTCAGAGAACGTCCCGCCTCCTATCGACACGAACCTCTGTTTCTTTGAAGGGTCAGCAAGGGAGAGGATCTCCTTCCTTCCACAGACCAAGCCGATGGGAAGACCTCCCCCTACGATCTTACCGAACGATGCAAGGTCGGGAGTCACATCGTAAAGCTTCTGGGCACCTCCGAGCGCGACTCTGAAGCCAGTGATTATCTCGTCGAAAGCGAGAAGTGCTCCGCTTTCGTCCGCGATTTCCCGCAAGCCCTTCAGGTAGTCTTTGTCTGCTGGGATGCAGCCTCCGGCACCGAGGACCGGCTCCAAGAAGATCGCGGCGACATCGTCCTTCAACGTATCCACTGCCTTCTTCGCAGCATCTAAGTCGTTGAATCTTACAGTCCTTATATGGGCCTGTTCTTCATCCAGGATTCCGGCGCCCTCGACCCTGTCGAAGGGGGTATGAACCCCCTTGTTCAGCTCAGTGTTGTAGCCGTGCCACCCCCCCGCCATCTTAATCACCGTCTTCCTGCCAGTGTATCCCCTTGCGAGCCTGACCAAGTACATGGTAGCTTCCGCGCCCGTGTTGCAGAACCGGAGCATTTCCGAGCAGGGGACGGAGCGCTGAACCTCCTCGCCCAACTCGACGGCGAGTCGGCTGCCCATGCCGTAGTGCGTGCCTCTCGCGACCTGCCTTCTCAACGCCCCTGTGACCACAGACGGGGAGTGCCCCAGCAGGAGGGCCATGTGCCCCATCCAGTAGTCTGTGTACCTGTTGCCGTCAAGGTCCCAGATGTGCCTACCCTTCGCCTTGCTTACGAAGATGGGGTAGGGCTCGTAGAACCTGGCGTTGTGGTTAACCCCGCCCGCAAAGATTCTCCGAGCTCTGTCGAACATTGCCCTTGAGCGAGCCGTCCTCGCCTCATATCCCGATTCCAACGACGCCGTCGGGCGCGGCGTGCCTATTTCAAATCTGCCCTGAGGCAAAGAGTCATTTAACGAGCTTTTCACCTCGTCCTCAAGACCATGGAATTCACGATAGGGCTAGAGTCACCCTTCAACCTAGACTACACGCTGGAGAGCGGTCAGGTCTTCCGATGGCAAAACAGAGGCGAATGGTGGTACGGCGTCGTCTCGGGCGGTGTCCTGAAGGTCCGGCAGGAGGGAGACTCTCTCACGTGCATTTCAAGCTCGGACCTCCTTGACAGCACATTCGTTAGGAACTACTTCAGACTCGATGTGGGACTGGAGAATGTGCTGGCCTCGATAATGAGGGACGAGACGATCACTCTTGCGGTTCAGACCTTTTACGGACTTCGCCTGATCAGACAGGAGCGCTGGGAGTGCCTGGCTTCATTCGTTCTTGCCACGAACTCGAACATCCCCAGGATTAGGAAGATGATCCAAGCCGTCTGCGCGCGGTTCGGCGAACCTCTTCAATTCGAAGGAATCGAATACCACGCCTTTCCGAAGCCGGGGGTCCTTTCGGAGGCCCCACTCCCCGACCTCAAGGCCTGCGGGCTCGGCTACAGGGCTCCCTTTCTGAAGCACGTTGCGGCGTCTGTCGAGGAAGGAAGGGTCGACTTCAGCGAGCTTTCGCTACTAGACTATGAAGAAGCCAGGAAGACCCTGGTGAAGGGACTACTGGGAGAGAAACTGCTTCCAGGAGTGGGCCCGAAAGTCGCGGATTGCGTTCTCCTGTATTCCTATGACAAAGACGAAGCGTTCCCTATAGACGTCTGGATTGCCAGGCAGATCATCAGATCGTATCCGAAGCTTCTGGACCCAGGCCTGAGGATGAAGCTGGCGCCCGAAAGAAGGGCCAAGATCGGTCGAGGCGACTACGAAAGAATATCCTCAAAGGTGAGGTCATACTTCGGTCCCTACGCTGGCTACGCGCAGCAGTACCTCTTCATGATGGCCCGGTCAGCGGGGTTCTGAGCTACTCTAGGGCTTTCTTCTCTCTGACCGTCCGCTTCTTCACCGGCTCCTCTTTCTTGACCGTCCGCTTCTTCACCGGCTCCTCTTTCTTGACCGTCCGCTTCTTCGCCGGCTCCTCTTTCTTGACCGTCCGCTTCTTCGCCGGCTCCTCTTTCTTGACGGCTTTGGGCTGAATCGGCTGCTC
>JBEKAG010000139.1:0-3120 GCA_050015955.1 Nitrososphaerales archaeon | reverse complement strand
AGTTCGACATCTTCGCCTTTCCCTTCACATACAGGCCCGAGTTTGAAGTGGATACGACCTTGCTTTGCCGAGGGACGCCTGGATGCATAGCCGACTGCACCTACCGGCAGAAGCATATGAAGGTATTCCTTGACCAGATTGTGGGTAGGTACGTTGTCCAAAGGGCCAAGGCCCTCGGGTTTGCTGCGGTGCTCTTCTCCGGTGGAGGAGAGAATCTTGAGGATGAAGCATATGGGAACTTTCTAGGCGTTCTAAAGACAGCAAAGGATGCGGGATTACAGACGAATCTGGCTACAAATGGTGTGAGGCTCGATCCTACGAGAATCCAAGAACTTATCTTCCTGCTGGACTCCATCCGGTTCTCCATACCGCCGACTACCAGGAATTACTGCCATCTGGGTGTCATCGCTCCGTCAATAAACTTGGCGCGTAAGCTCATACGTGAGGAGTATCTAGGCACGAAGCTGTACGCTAATATCCTGATGACACCAAACATGCCGGTGTTTGAGCTGGAGGCGGACATTCTGCTTGTGAGTCAGTTGGGCGTAGACGGAATCCGGTTCAAGGGTCAGCATGAATGGACCGGTGAGTCTTTCGTGTTGAGACCTAGTGCCTACGTGAATCACGTCAGAGCGATCAGGTCGATTGAACGACGTAAGGATCTCGCACTACCTCCGATCACGGTATCGAAGCTCGAACGAATGATGAACAAGGAGAAGGAGATAGGCGTTCGACCGTTCGATGGGTGCTGGTACCGCGACTTCAATCCGCTTATCCTGGGCTGCGATTCACATAACTACGCCTGCTGCGAGATGAAATACGAGGAGCTGTTTGACTATGGGGACGTATTGCCTGGCAGCGACAATCTGAAGGCTCTGACAAAACCTCGTAAGCAGTGGCAATCTGTCAATGCGAACTACTGTTTCAGAGGATGTAAGGGCTATCTGGTGAACATTGACCTACAGAGACTACTGAATGAATATGAAACGAAGGGCAGATCCATATTCGAGGACCCGCAGAACGTTCTGATACGAGACAGAGTATTGCACGACTTGGTTCGAAGCGTGCTGACGAACTGAACGAAGACAGTGAAATGCATAATGCCGCTGGCAGTTACGGTTGTTCCGCTATTTGCGGGATTTACCTGGCGGGCAGGGTGGCGGATTGAGGAGCACGGGATTGAGGAAAGAGAAGTGAGATGAAGAGACAGGAAACGGGCGGGAGCAGGGGAGTGCGGTCCGAGTTTCCGAGGCAGATAGGTAATATGTCCCCTGAACCCTCCCATATTGCTAGGGGCATGACGAAGACGAGGTGCACATGAAGACAATCGAAGTAACGGTCAAGAGCGACCACCTTGAGAGCCTTGCGAGAGTGAAGAAGCCGATTATCGCCGTCGCAGAACTGATCTGGAACGGACTGGACGCTGACGCCAAGAAGGTTGATGTGAGCTTCGTGGAGAATCCATTGGGTGGGGTCGAGTCAATTGTCGTAAGAGACGATGGTCTGGGCCTCCCATACGATCAGGCCGAGACGGCGTTCAGCAACCTGGGCGGGTCATGGAAGCGCAGCACTCGTGTGACGCGCGAGAGACAGAGGTTGATGCACGGACGAAGGGGGAAGGGCAGGTTCAGGGCTTTCGCTCTAGGCCATCGAGTCTCTTGGGACACGAAGTACAGAAGTGATGGGCACTTGGCGGCCTACTCAATCACCGGTGAAGTGGAGAGGATTGGAACGTTCCGACTCGGTGAGGTCGCAGAGAGCGAGAAGGGCCGCAGTGGCACAGTCGTGCGCATCTCACAGATTGACCACAACTGCCCGACGCTGCGAGGGGACTCTGCCCGACAGGAGATAACAGAGCTTTTCGCTATCTATCTGACCACATACCCCGAGGTTAGGATAACGTACGATGGCAAGGCAGTAGACCCGAAAGAAGCGATAGCCTGCCAAACAGACATCGACGTCGGCAACGTCGTACTCCCCGAGGGTAGAAACACCCCGGTGAAGATGACTGTCATCGAGTGGCGCGCACCCCAGGAGCGCAAGATGTTCCTTTGCGGCGTCGACGGCTCTGCCTATGAGGAGGTCACCCCTGGAATACAGGCCCGTGGTTTCAACTTCACTGCTCACGTCAAGACCGAATTAGTCAGCGAACTAGTGGACTCGGGTGCTATTGAACTCGCTGCCATGGACCCGGGCATGGAGGCTGTCCTAAGTGAATGCAGGGACCGACTGCGGAAGTACTTCCGCGAGAGAACCGGGGCCAGGGCAGCGACACTGTTGGCGTCATGGAAGAAAGACGAGATATACCCCTACTCGGGTAACGCGACCGACCCACTTGATGAAGCACGTCGGCAGGTATTTGATATCTGTGCCCTAGAGATTCAGGAGTTCTTACCAGATTTCGACCAAGAGGGCTTGCCCGCCAAACGCCTTTCCTTCCGCCTGCTTCGCCATGCTCTGGACACCAGCCCGACAGCACTGAAGCGCATTCTCTCGGAGGTCATTGAGTTGCCACTGCACAAGCAGGAAGAGCTGGCCGAGTTACTTGAGAAAACCTCTCTGGATGCAATAATCACTGCCGCTCGAACCGTGGCGGACCGGCTCAGATTCCTCGCCGGGCTTGAGCAACTGCTGTTCGAGGAACCGGGGCGGGGGCAACTCAAGGAGCGGTCTCAGCTTCATAGGCTAGTCGCGGACCAGGCATGGTTGTTCGGAGAGCGCTTCAATCTGACGGTCTCCGATAAGTCGCTGACCAGCGTTCTTCAGAAGCACTTGGCTGACCGCGAGGGCGAGGTCGTAGTAGACGAGTCGCCCGTGACCCGGCTCGATGGCTCGAATGCCATAGTGGACCTAATGTTCAGCCGCTCGGTCCCGCAGCCGAACAGAACTCGCAGAGAGCACCTCGTGGTTGAGCTGAAACGCCCGGCAGCGAAGATCAATATGGCCGCGTTTAATCAGACTTGTAGCTATGCCATGGCTGTAGCTAAGGATGAGAGATTCAGGAAGGTGGATGCAGCGTGGGACTTTTGGGCGGTTTCCAATGATATGGACGAGGACGTTGGAATGATCGCATCCCAGAGCGGCAGGCCGGATGGGGTGGCTTTTGAGAAGGACAACATT
>JBEKAG010000138.1:0-3138 GCA_050015955.1 Nitrososphaerales archaeon | reverse complement strand
GGCTGACGACGATTGCGCTCCTCGACCTTCTGTACGCCCTTGAAGGGCGAAGGATTGCAGCTTTTGACATCATGGAAGTGAGCCCGCCGTACGACAACGGCTCCACGGTGGTCGCTGCTGCCCGATTCATGAACGAACTAGCGGCTCTCTGTGCTATGACGCAGTAGAACCTTCACTCGAGCCTATCTGACCGCGACTTCACTTCGGCCAGGAATTCCTCTAACTTGACATCCAACTGCTGTTTTCCATCTCTGGTCCTTACGGCGATGGTGGACGCTGCTTCTTCTTTGTTCCCCACCACCAAGATGTAGGGTATTTTCTGGAGCTGAGCGTTTCTGACCTTGGCGTTCAGGGTCGCGTGTTCGAAGTCGCCCTCGGCCCTTACTCCGCCGCTAAGCAACGAAGACAGGACCCGTTTGGCGTAAGAGACCTGGTCGTCAGTGAGAGGGAGGACCCTTGCCTGAACTGGCGAGAGCCACAACGGGAGCTTCCCCTGGTAATGTTCCAAGATTATTCCAATGAACCTTTCAAGAGACCCGAGGATCGTGCGATGCAGGACCACGGGCGTATGCTCCTTGCCGTCAGAGCCCGTGTAAGAGAGGCCGAACCGCTTCGGCATCTGGAGGTCCAGCTGGAAGGTTCCGCACTGCCACTCTCTTCCTAGGGAGTCCTTGATGTCGACGTCTATCTTCGGGGCGTAAAAGTTGCCCTCCTTCTCCTTGACCTCGTATGCGAGACCCCTTGCTTCGACGACACGAATCAGCGCCTTGGTGGCCCTCTCCCACTCCTCGTCGCTCCCCATGCTCTCGTCAGGCCTTGTAGAGATCTTGACCCTGTATTTCAGACCGAAGGCGCCGTAGATCTTCTCCATCAAATCGAGCATGTCCGAAAGCTCGGCTTCGGTCTGGTCCTCGGTAGCGATGATGTGTGCGTCGTCTTGAGTTAGATCCTTGACCCTGAAGAGACCTGACGCGACCCCGCTCAATTCATTACGGTACAGCGGGTCGAAAATCGAATACCTGACCGGCAGCTCGCGGAAGCTCCAGCGGCGTGACTTGTAGACTAGAAACGTAGACGGGCAGTTCATCGGCTTCAGGCCCATCTCCTCGTCCCCGAGGCTGGTGAGGAACATGTTGCTCCGGTAGTGGTCCGAGTGGCCGCTCACCCTCCAAAGCATCGTGTTCGCGAGGGCCGGGGTGCTAATCTCAACGTATCCACGCTTCGTAAGCTCGGTCCGGATGAAATCCACAAGGAGGTTCCTGAGTTTCAGGCCCTTACCGTGCCAGTAAACCATCCCGGGAGACGGCTCCTGGAAGCTGAAGAGGTCTAGTCTCTCCCCAAGACTCCTGTGATCATTGTCTGGCAGTTGCCCGAAGTCGCTCTTCCTCACCCTTGCGAGCATCTCGTGCTCCGAAGGCTCGCGTCTCGGTTTCGCAGGTGAGGTCACCTTCTGTGTCCCGTAAGAGTAGCTACGTGACATCTCCGCGAGGGGGTGCCCTTTGACCTTGATTTGGAGCGCCTTTGTCCAGCCGAAGGGGGCCCTCATGGTCTCGAGCCCCTTCCCAGCAGCCTCCTTCTCCATCGAAAGCAACAAGGAAAACGCCTCTGAGGGAGGAGCGAGATCTTGGCTGATGTGGGCAAAAGGATAGATCATAACCCTCTTGGTTCCGAGCTTCGACAGGAACTCCATGGTCTCGGATACCGCTCTCTTGACCAGGCCCTCGTCATCCCCTCTCTCGAAGGCGGTGAATAGAACGACCAGTTCCTCTTCTCTCACTGGCTTGGGCTGAATCTCCTCGGCGCCTGTGATCTCCTTCTTAACCGGCCTATACTCGATGAAGTCGGCGTGCATCTGGAGTATTTTCGTGCAGGCTCAGCTCCAGCTTACCATCTCGACCTTTCCAGAGACTTTGACTTCTTAGTGGCTTTCTTCCATGCCTTGTAGTGCTCGTGGCAGAGGTAAGCCCGTCTGCCTTCTCCGCCTACGCTGAGCCCACTCCCGCCTATCTCGGAGCTGCTCAGCGATCTGACAGCCTTGTTGCTGCAGCCGGTTACGCTGCAACTGATTCCTTTGCCGACCTTTCCCAACGACTGGCCGCGGAGCAAGTCTGGCTATATATAATCTTGGATGATATCACGGGGGCACCATCTGCGCGCGCGCCTGCCGAGCTTGGCACCTGCTTGCCGAACCATGAGGTGGCCTTCTCCTTCTTTCGCTCGGTCTTCCTAATCCCATCCCTCAACATCTTATAAATAATCTCGGCCGAGAAGGTTGCTGTGCTCGACAGGCTCAGGGGGAGGCTCGAAGCATACCTTGGGCTCGTCGGAGAGTGGTTCTCACAGGTCGAGGAATCGCCGACGGTCTGGACTATCGTGGGGCTCGCCTTTTCGGCTCTGTCTGGAATCGCGTATTCCTTCGCCGGGAATAGGAGGCAGTTGGTTGGAGGAGTCCTGATTCTGGTTGCGGGGTGGTTCGACATAGTGGACGGCGCGGTCGCCAGAGTGACCGGGAAGGTCTCGAAGCGTGGTGCCTTTCTCGATTCGACGCTCGATAGGGTGGCAGAAGTGGCGATTTTCCTCGGAATACTCGTGGGAGGTCTGGCGCCTCCCCCGCTCGTCCTTTCAGCGCTGTCTCTCAGCTTCCTCGTCAGCTACACAAGAGCCAAGGGAGACGCGCTCGGTGTCAGGCTCTCGGGTGTCGGGGTAGGCGAGAGAAGCGAGCGCCTGCTCATTCTTGCTGTCGCTTCGATGGTTGGCTACACGTGGTGGGGGGTCGTTTTAGTCGCGTGCGCGGCAGGATACACTTTCCTTGAAAGGACCTACAGGGCATCCAAGGCCCTGGGTCAGCCCTGACCGAGGTTCTTCTGGACCTCACCCAGGTAAGATATGGCTCTCAGAAGCTCTCCTCTCCCTTTCAGGGTGATTGCGTATGCCGAGCGGAAGGAGTCTGTCGACCGCTTCACCAATCCTTCGCGCCTCAGTCTGTAGATTACCAAATAGAAGGTGATTGCCGCGGGGGCAAACCCCCGTTTGCCGAGGACGCAGGAACGAATCTCGCCAGGAGTTGCGTCGCCCAGCTGGAGCTCGGACAGTATGTAGAGCCAGAGGTTCCCCTTCGTCAACGATGTCCAAAGATGT
>JBEKAG010000137.1:0-3200 GCA_050015955.1 Nitrososphaerales archaeon | reverse complement strand
CTTTCGGCGCTTCAGCGGACATTCTGACACTGTTCCGACATTACCCCGTATTTCTGGCTTGTGGTGCTAGTACGGGTTCGGAAGAACTGAACAGAGGTCGCGCACTCTCGGTCGGGTCGTCAAGATTCTGTTCTTTTGTAGTGCGCCCGTAGGGCTTTGATGCTGCTGACGCCTTGCCACATTCCAAATGAGGAAAGCCCAGGACTCCGCGTCTGCGCGCGCCCTTGAGAGAGTGTTTCAACTGAGGGCGATTCTGATCACTGAGAAGAAGAAACGTGCCATGTCAGCTAGCCCTAGTTTCGACCTGCCTGCAGTCCTGACAGCGAATTTGTACGGGACCTCCACAAAGCGCGATCCCTTCTTCAGCAAGTGGAGAGATGCGACCTGGAACTCGAACCCCCTTGCTGGCAAGGCCGCGAAAGCTAACTGCTCTGCCTTGGCCCTCGTGTACGCACGGAAGCCTGAGGTCGCGTCCCTGACTTTGATGCCGAGCATTGTCCTTGCGTAGGCGTTCGCCCCTTTGCTGACCGTCCTCCTCCAGAGGCCCCAGCCTGGGACCCCTCCCCCGGCCACGTACCTCGATCCGACCGCGACGTCGGCCCCGGCCTGGATTGCCCTGACCAGTTCAGGGATAGCTGAGGGTGGATGCTGGAGGTCCGCG
This sequence comes from Nitrososphaerales archaeon, assembly GCA_050015955.1. GTDB lineage: Archaea > Thermoproteota > Nitrososphaeria > Nitrososphaerales > Gagatemarchaeaceae > UBA183. Next base: position 2,539 of record JBEKAG010000137.1, on the reverse strand, counting down.
TCCATCTCGATGATGATGTCAGGGGCAATCGACGATATCGCTTCCCTGAACCCGTCCTGGTACGCGCTTCCGATTCCGGTCTTCGCGCTCCTGACAAATAGCTTCACCGAAGGATCGCGGGAGGCGATGTCTCGTATCAGGTCGCCTGTCCCATCGGGGCTGGTGTCGTCGACGAAGAGCAGAACGAGGCCCGGGATGGCCACACTTCGCACCTCCTCGATCAGCCTTCCGACGTTCTCTCTTTCATTGTAAGTGGGAACGACCACACAGAGTCTCTCCTGAGTCTTCAACATGCGCCGGCTCCTAGAGGAGTCTAGCTGCCGCGGTCAAGAACCCCTGAGCAACCCTCTCCATTTCCTCAGGGCCCAACCTGGGGTGGACGGGCAGCGATATCACGTGACGCGCGGCCTCTTCGGTGTTCTCCAGAGTCACGCGGCCGTACCCAAGCTCCTCGTACAGCGGGGTCTTGTGGACCGGCCTCTTGAAGTAGACTGCGGCCCCAATGCCCATGGCGTTGAGCCTGCCCAGAACCTTGTCCCTGTTCTTCCGCAGGAAGAGCGTGTGCAGGTAGTGGGTGTGAGTCCGGTCTCTCCCGTTCTGGGTGAAGGACGCGCCTTTGACTCTAGAGATTCTTTCCTGCAGGAAGGCGACGTTCTTGGCTCTAATCCTTAGGAGACTCGCCAACTTATCCATTTGGACCGAGGCGATGGCGGCGCCGAGCTCAGTAAGCCGGTAGTTGAACCCGAGACGCCGTGAGTCGTACCCGTGCACCATCCCGTGGTTCCTGACGAGCCTCAAATTGTCGGCCAGCTCGTCGCTGTCGGTCGATATCGCCCCACCCTCCCCTGAGGTTGCAACCTTGGTCGCGTACATACTGAAGCACCCTGCTGCAGAGAGCGTCCCTGTCTGCCTTCCCTTGTATTCAGCACCGAGCGACTCTGCAGCGTCCTCGATTACGTGAATCGAACGTGCGGATGCGACCTCGCGGACCTCGTCCATGTCTGCAGGATAGCCGTAGAGATGGACCGGGATCACTGCCTTCGTGCGCCTGTTGATGGCCTTCCGAAGGAGAACAGGGTCGATGTTGTAGTCAGCCTTCGTGTCGACGAAGACAGGCTTTGCCCCGCAGGCAAGGACCACGTTGGCTGTCGCCACGAAGGTGAACGAAGGCAACACGACCTCATCGCCAGGCTTGATTCCGAGCGCCAATAGGACCGAGTGCAAGGCTGCGGTCCCCGAGTTCACGGCTATGACATGCTTCACCCCAAGTAGCTCCCTCATCTTCGACTCGAAGCTCCTCACCCATCTCCCGCCCTCATAGGAACTGTCGGTCAGCTTCCCACTCTCAATGACAGAGAGCACCGCCTTCTTCTCCTCTTCCCCCAGCATTGGCAGGTTGATCGGTATGAAGTCCAATTGCCCCGACCGTCCCATGTCGGGAGAGTATTTGAGATTCATGCAGGAGCCCCCCGGTGGGTCAGATTGCGGGCCATGAATCGTAGGGCGTTCATCACCCTTGTTGCAGTCGCCGTGGCCGTCAGGCTCGTGCTTCTTGCGACCCCGTTTGCCAACATTCCGGATGTCTACTACTATGACACTCAGGCCGCTCACGCTCTGCTCTCCGGCTCGAATCCCTATGGGCACAACTATACTGTCCGGGCTGGCCTTGCCACCCAAGGAGCCGGAAACGTCTTCGCCTACCTCCCGGGTGTCGTGGTGTTTCTCCTCCCTTTCGGCGCAGTCGCAGACGTCAGGCTGGGTTTGGTGACCTGCGACATCTTGGTCGCCTTTGCTCTCTACTCGCTGAGGGGCAGATGGGCGGGGCTGACCGCTGCAGTGTACCTGCTGCTCCCGACGAGCGTCCTCTTCTCCACTTGGTATCCTAACGACACCTTGGTAGGGATGGTCTTTCTCGGGCTCGCGTTTGTTGCCTACTCGCGTGGCCGGTACGGGATTTCGGCGGCCTTCACAGGGCTGTCGCTCGCCTCGAGCCAGCTTGTCTGGCTCTTCTACCCCTTCCTCCTACTGGCAGGGTTGAAGGCCCGACGCATCAAGGAGACGATTCTGGGTCTGCTCGTCGCCCTCGTGGCAGTGGCCCCTTTCGTTCTCTGGAATCCAGCCACCTTCATCAGCAATACTGTCTACTTCGAGTTCGGACGTCCGGTCCAGAGCCTCCTGACACCTGAGCCCTTCGGAGTCAATGTGAACCCTACGCTGAGCGGACTCACGATGACCCTCTTCGGTGCTTCCGTCCCACTGACTCTGAAAGCTGGGGTCGCTGCGGCTATGCTCGTACCCCTCCTCTGGAATGCCTCCACGCCGCAGAGGGTCCTCCTGAACGGTTCGTTCTTTCTCATCGTCGCAATTCTGGTCCTTCCCAACAACTTCTCCTGGTGGTACCTGGAGTTGCCCCTCATGACGCTGATGGTCTGGTTCCTTTCATCGAGAGGGCCGACTTCATCGCCTGCCGTGAACCCTTAAAGCATCCAAGCATGGCTAACACATGGTTTGGCCGCCGTGGAGGCGCTTGACCCGGGCA
>JBEKAG010000136.1:0-3233 GCA_050015955.1 Nitrososphaerales archaeon | reverse complement strand
GTTCAAGGGTGCTAAGGTCGGCGTTCCGAAGCTCTATTTCCACGGCTCGAACGATCCATCTGTCGAAGAGGTCTTCGACCGGTTCGTCAGCAAAGCAGAGTCGTTGGGTTGCACGGTAGCGGAAGCCGACTTCGATGGCGTTCAGGAGATATATGGCTCGTGGCTCCCGATCAGGAGGGCGGAGGCCACCGCATTTCACCTAAAGTGGCTCGAGAGCTCACCCGGCCTCTATGGCGACGACGTCAGGAAGAGCCTCGAGCTTGGAAGACAGGTAACGGCCGTCGAATACGTGAACGCCCAAAACGCCAGGCCCCTCCTGATGGAGAGGTTTGCATCCTCGATGAGGGAATATGATGTGATGGCCATGCCGACCACTTCGATTCCAGCACCGACTATCGGACAGACTCACGTCGAAATCAACGGAAAGCAGATGGATGTCTATGACGCCCTGAATAGGCTGACGCTTCCGTTCAACGTCGTCGGCTTCCCCGCGATCAGTATCCCTGCGGGTTTCGCTGCGGGGCTCCCGGTAGGAATCCAATTGGTGGCAAAGCCCTTTGAGGAAACCAAGCTCCTGGAGTTCGCGGACGCATTCGAGGGGAAGTACGGCCCCTACCCTAGTCCTCCTGCCAGCTGACTGAATGGACATCACTGCGACGCATTAATAATCTGGTCTCGGGAAGCACAGATGGGAGAGGGTAGTTTGAGGCTTGGCTGGGGAATAGGGATTATTGTCGCCGTCCTCTTGTCCGCCGCTGTCTACTCGTTCGGCCTTGTCAACCTTGAACACACGATCTCCCTCGGACTACTCCTCGTGGGACTGTGGACTATAGTCTGCGCGTTCTTCCTCGTCGAACGGAAGGACATGTGGTACTACAGTGGATGGGGCGTTGTGTTTGCATTTCTAAGTCTGTTTGCGTATTTGCCGACCGGATACACAATCGGTCTGGTGCTGATTGCAATCGTGGCGTTGATACTACTCTACATCTACGTCGGAGGGACAGGCAAGATGATCAATGCGGCAAGGGCCCCGCCAGCGCCGGCAGGCGGGACACCAGCAGCGACTGCTATCCGACTTGCTCGTAGTCGTCGAGAAGCGGCTCGCCGCCCCGGATCGTCCACCTCGTCTTGCCCGGGAACTCTACCCCTTCGTACGGAGACCAGCCGCACTTGCTCCGGACATCCTCGGCCCTGACCACTTCGGGAGACCGGATTTCAAGTATCGAGAGATCCGCCCTCCTGCCCACTTCTATCTGTCCCCTGTCTCGCAGACCGATGAAAGCGGCGGGGTTGGAGCTTGCCACGCACGCTATGACTGTCGGGTCGACTTCTCCTTTCCTGATCAGCCACGACACTAAGTGCCCATAGTCGTCGAGACCTGGAACACCGCTCAACCCATCGGAGAGCTTCTCCTCTCGAAGGTGCGGAGCGTGATCGGTGACCAAGAAGGACACTCTTCCATCCTTGAGCCCCTCCAGGAGCGCCGCCCTGTCCCTCTCGGCCCTCAAGGGCGGGTTAGTCCTGAGCAGTGGGTTCTCGAGCACCTCGCTTCGGTTGAAGTATAGGTGGTGCAGTGCAGCTTCGCACTGCAGGTGTGCTCCTCGGGATTTCGCAGCGCTCACGATGGAAAGTGTTTCTTCCGTCGAGGCATGGCAGACGTTCGCCCCTAGTCTAGGGGCAGTCCTTAGGGCGGCGACGACCCTCTTCACTGACTCGATTTCGGCTTCGGGGGGCCGCATATCGTTGTGTACGTCGGACCTCTTCTCCCCGGCGAGCTCCCTAGTCCTCTCGTCGATCACTCCTTGATCCTCGCAGTGGAGGCTCGCCGGCCTTCGAGTGCCGGCGATCAGTTCGAACGCTTTTTCCAATTCCAAGGGCGGGAAGGTCAGATTACCTGTCGTCTTCGCTAGGTACAGCTTGTATCCCACGACTAGGCTCGAGACTTTCTGGAGTTCGTCCAACTCTTTGTAAATGACCCCTCCGTAGAGCTTCACGTCTACGAGGGCCTTCTTACTCGCGAGTCTTGCTTTCTCACGAAGAGCAGCGAGGTTTGTCGCGGGTCTAGGGTTGTTAGGCATGTCCACAACTGTCGTCACTCCGCCATGCACCGCCGCTTCGCTCCCGGTCCTGAAGTCTTCCTTCTGCTCCCAGCCGGGCTCACGCATGTGCACGTGGATGTCGATGAATCCCGGAAAGATTAGCGCGCGCCCAGCCTTGATAGTCCTCGCCCCAGCAAGCCCCTGTCTTTTCATTTCAGCAATCTTCCCGTCGCTGATACCGATTTCCATCTCCTGGACCCCGTCATGGCTCACGACCTTCCCCGCGACCACGAGGTCGTGCTCCATGAGGGCTACGACCTTACATGGTCAGGGACGCTGTCGAAATCAAGGAGGGAGTCGCAGTAGAAGCACTGCAGCAACCTGTCGCGTTTCAGTGTCGTGAACTTGGGGACCATGGGCTCTCTTTGGGCATTCGTGATGCAAAGGAGCTCAGGGCATTTGATCCTTCCTTCGATTACGTCAGGGACCTTCGGGTTGTACTTCGAGACCTTCCATTGGTTCACGTAATTGACGGTTATCGTGGGGAATACGAGAGAAAGGATGTCAGCATCCTTCTCGTCGACCCGCCACTTGTCTATCTTGACGATGTCCTTCCTTCCGAGGCTCTTGCTTTTCACGTTCTGCAGGATGGCCACCGAGACTTCAGCCCGCATCTTGGCCAGCCTGTCCAGCCTGAGGACCTTTGCAACGGTTTCAGCCTTCCAGTCAGGTATGTGGTCAATGACTGTCCCTTCCTCGATTTTCCTGACGAGCATCCGTTCCTCCACCTGTTTCTCGCCCATCTAGCTTCCGTCTCCTAGGACCATGTTCATCAGGACCATCCTAAGGGGCAGCCCGGCCGCGGCCTGCACGAAGTAGTCGGCGTAGTTGGTGGCGTCTAGCTCCGCAGCGAGTTCATCGACCCTAGGCAATGGGTGCAGGACCTTCAGAGATGGCTTCGCCTCTTTCAGTGCTTCCAGGTTGACTTGGTACATCCCCTTCACCTTCTCAAACTCTGTCGGGTCCGGGATTCTCTCCTTCTGGATTCGGGTCACGTAGAGCACGTCAAGCTCACCGACCACGCTCCTCAGGTCCTTCTCAGACTTGGAGGTGATTCCTCTTTGCTTGAGGAAGTGCTGCACCTCAGGACGCATCTGAAGCGCGTCAGGCGCTATGAATCTCATCTCTACATCG
>JBEKAG010000135.1:0-3276 GCA_050015955.1 Nitrososphaerales archaeon | reverse complement strand
GACCAGCTAATTTAATCGCATCTCAATTGGTACAGTTAGCGTTACTTTATTAGATGAAAGGCGGACGTTTCACTTTTATGGGGGAACTGAGTTTCGTGGGCTTGGGACTCGGCCCGAAGGGTATCAGCCTGGAAGGGCTGGACAAGCTTCGGTCCGCGGACATCGTCTATCTCGAGTACTACACGTCACCTCATGAACCCAAGCTGCTAAAGGAGCTGCAAGACGCTTCAGGAAAGGAGTTGACGATTGTGGACAGAGCATTTGTCGAGGACGGGAAGAAGATTCTGGCCAAGGCAGCAGAGAGCAAGGTCGTTCTCGCTGTTCTGGGAGACCCGATGATTGCGACAACGCACGGCGAGCTGAGGGCGAGGGCGGTGAGGTCCGGCGTCGAAACGAAGGTGATTCACGCCGCCAGCATCGCGGTTGCTGCAGCCAGTTCCTCGGGTCTACACTACTACAAGTTCTCCACCACGGTCACAGTCACCAGGGAGGCGGTCAACAAGCTGACCCAGGTATACCACGCCTTGCACCAGAACCTTCTGAAAGGCGCGCACACCCTAGTGCTGCTAGAATGCGATGTCCAGAGTGGTGAGGGCGTGACCCCTGCAGACGCAATCGGGGGTCTTCTTCTGGCGGAAGGGAATTTCAAGCGCGGAGTGGTCAGCAGTTCGACCTTTGCCTTGGTCATGTCGCGAGTCGGGAGAACGGACGCACATCGGGCCGCGGGAACCTTTGCGGAGCTAGCCAGGTTGAGATTCGGGGAGCCACCACATTCAATCGTGATCCCCGGGAAGCTTCACTTCACTGAAATCGAGTCTATCTCTGCCCTCTTCGGGCTGGACGAGACGAAGGTCCGGAGCAACTCGGACGGAGTCCTGCGGACAGCACAGACGCTGGTGCCAAAATACGTCGCAAAGACGAGTCGCGCCCTAGACTCCATCAAACAGAAGCTTGGACCTCAGTACGAGGCAGTCGTGGAGAATGCGGAGCTCTACATGAAGGACGCCGAGAGCTTCCTTGCGAACGGTCAGGACGAATTGGCGATGCTCAGCATCGGATACGCGGAAGGTCTTATAGACTCACTCTCGTTCGCCGGCGTCGCGAAGATAGACTGGTAGTCTTGGACGAAAAACAGATTCTCGGCGCGGTTTTCTCCCTAGAGCTAAAGGAGCATGAGCCTACGATCAGGAAGGTCTCGGAACGCCTTGATATTGGGACCTTGGATGCAAGTAGGAAAGTTCAGGCTCTCAGAAGAAGGGGTCTCGTCAGGCTGCAGAAAGGACGGGTATCCATCACCCCCAAGGGGCGAAGGAAGATCAAGATCGTCTTCATAGGGGGAGGGTTCGAGGTAATCCACGGAGGCCATCTCTACACGATCACGAAGGCGAAGAGCCTTGGTGATGTCCTCGTGGTGGCGGTGGCAAGGGACAGCACTATCCGAGAAAGGAAAAAGAGGGAGCCGGTCTCGGATGAGAACGAAAGGGTGGCGCTGCTTTCGTCTCTCAGACAGGTGGACGCGGCAATCCTAGGCGTCGAGGGGAACATCTACGACACGCTTGAGAAGGTGAAGCCAGACTTGGTCGCCTTGGGCTACGACCAGCATCATATGGAGTTGGAAATCGAACGTGAGGGGAAGGCGCGTGGAATCGAGTTGAAGGTCGTTAGACTTGACTCGCCGAATCCCAGCCTCAAGACCAGCGCGCTGCTGAGAGAACTCTAGCGGCGAGTCGCCCGGTCCAGCTTCTTCTGCAGGCGCACCAATGAGGAATTCACCGATTCGCGCCTGACTTCCTCGGTCATGAGGCTCCTAGTGTCTTCGACGAGCATCCTCGCCACGTCAATCTTGCGACGGGTCCCGTTCACAACGTGGTCGTATACAGCCATGGGGGAGCAGACCGAATACAGGTTCTCCATGACGGCAAAGTATCCTTTCGCCCTCGCCATCTTGCCGCGCATTATCGAATCAAGGACCAGCCGCTTCAGCTCGCCGACGACGTCCAGCAGACCGAGCAGGTACGCCTCCGGAGATGCGACGAGCGACTCCCTTGATGGAATCGTCTTCCCCTGCGCAAGGGCGAAGACCACCGAGGCCTCCACGTACTCGGTTTCGGGAGAAATCAGATATCGTGACACTGGACCCCCGCCCGACTTCTTCAGCGAACTCAGGATGGTCCTCGCTTCCGAGAGCTCCCTGGCGGCGTCCTTCATCTTGCCTTGGTGGACGCTGATGATCGCCCTCGAGCTGGAGGTGATGACGTCTCTGCTCTCCTTGAGCAGTCTGTCACGGCGCTCAAGCTGATCCGAAAAGTGGACCTCGAGGTCCTTGATGGATCGCCTCACTTCCTCCATGGTACAGCGAGCCCCGCCATCATCTCCATCGTCATAAGTCTACCCCTCCTGACCCAAGGCTTATCTGCGGACTCTATGCGCGCAGGAGGACTTGAGGAGGAAGGCGGGAATTGCGCTCGCTGAGACGGCTCTCGCAGCTGCGCTGTGGGGGACATCCTTTCCCGTGGTCTCCGTGGGAATCGAGGGAGGACTGGACCCCAGGACCTTCGTCTTCCTGCGATTCGCTATCGCGGCACCAGTGATGTTGAGTATGGCCTTGATCCTACACCGAGATGTGATGCCACTCTTCAGGAGCAAAGCCCTTTGGGTCGTGGGCCTGTTCAATGCTGTTGGGTTCCTTTGCCAGTTTATCGGACAGCAACACACAGAGGCCTCGGTGGCCGCACTACTTGTCAACATGTCGGTCATCCTCGCCGCGATTGGAGCGGTGGTCTTCCTCGGAGAGAGGCTGGGCAGCTTCAAGGTGGTCGGCATCCTCCTCGCGGTCGCAGGGACATTCTTGATAACGACAAACGGGCATTTCGGGGTGGTGGCCAGTGGCCAGGTGCTGGGCGACGCGTTGTACCTCGTCGCGGCCGTGTCCTGGGCAGGCTACATACTGTACTCCAAGAAGAAGATGGACGAACAGAGGTGGGACCCCTTGGCCGCGGCCGCGTGCATCGTTGCAGTTACTGCGATCCTTGTCCTGCCGCCTGCCTTGACCGCTGGCTTCGGGCCTTCGCTGTCGCCGGAGTCTCTATGGGCAGTAGGCTTCACTGCTGTCTTCAACACAGTGATACCATTCGTGCTCTACCAGAGGGGGCTCAAGGTCCTCACTGCGAGCTCCTCCGCCGTGGTACTGATGCTTGAGATTGTAGTTGCCATCCTGATCTCAGTGACCTTCCGCGGGGAGACCTTCACGGCGTTCGCATGGGCCGGGGCGCTCGC
>JBEKAG010000134.1:0-3301 GCA_050015955.1 Nitrososphaerales archaeon | reverse complement strand
AGTGCGACCAGGGCTAGGATGAAGAAAGCGATGCCGGCGGAGCCAGGTCTGACCAGCTGGTTGGTTGCAAGGTCCTCCATGTGCAGCCGCAACTCGTGAATCAGCTGCGTTTTGAGCCACAACTCTTTGTCCTTGACCAGTCTTCCCATTATCACATCGACCTCTTTCTGATTGAACCCTTCCTTCTTCAGGAGTTCCTCGAGTTCGGTCTTTTCCTCTTCGGGTTCCGTCTCAATCTCCATCCGCTCCCGCCGAACGTCGATCCGCAGTAAGTCCATCTCCGACCTGCTGGAAAGGTAGCTGCTGAAGAACATCGAAAGACCCCCTGCCACGGCAAAAGCGAACCCGGCGATCAGTATTGTACGAAAGGATACGGCAGCGCCATTGAGAGCGGCTGTCATTGCCAGAGCCTCGATTGCACCGTCGCTGCCTCCGAGGACGACCCTATCTAGGACCCGACGGGCGGGGATATGCGGGTGTTTCTCCTGCAGGTTCTCGGGCAGTGGCACTCAGCTCAGAATTCTCCGCCTTTGTATTTAGGGCTTGTAGGGTGAACCTTAGACCCGAGGTCGGCGCCTATGCTGATTGAACGACTATTTTGGAATATGCCTAGGACTGACGGGGGGCGCTCATGCGTAGGCGAATTCTTAAAAATGACCTCGGCTACCCCCCACTCATGACATCAGACGAGAAAATCCGATTAGGAATGCTGGCTCTGGCCGGCGCGAGCATTGTCTTTGCGTCCCTGGGCCTGTCCATCCACCCGCTCGAGATAATCGGCGGTTACGGAACAACCTAGGCTCGCCTAGGTTGTTTGTTTCTTTATTTCCACGATCAGCGTATCGAACCTGCCGATTAGGTCCGCCAGGTTGAATTCCCACTTCTTCCGAGCTTGGTTGAACCTATTGTAAGAGATCGTGAAGCCTGCGGCGTCTGACTGGTCAATGGTGTAGATCTCCGTCCTCTCCTTGACCGCCGAAATTGTCTCGGTCAGGAACTGGAGTCCTTCAACGACGAAGTCGACTGGAAAGGCGAACTCGCAAAAATAGTTCACTCCCACCGCCTCGGACCAAAGGAACGGAAGCCTGTCGACAGCCTGTCTCAATGCCATCGTCTCGTATTCGGTAACCGCACGGACAAACAGATTGACTGCGAAGTACGAGTGTTGCCTGTGAAGGACCTTCTCGATCCCGTAGTCATACCTGGTCCCCATCCAGTTGACCCTGTAGCCGCTGAGAAGGCGCCTCGCCATCACATGCGTGGTGTAATGCCACGCGAGCTTCTTGTAGTTCACCTTGAGTTTGTCTGAGATTTCCTTCAGGGACTTATTCGCGTCCATCTGAAACTCCTTGATAAGCAGCAGGTCCACATAGTCGAACTTGGCCGGGCTTGACGGCATGTAATGGGCCGACTCGAAGTCGCTGGTTGCTTTGGCCGTCCAGTCGAAGTCCCATCTTCCCGTATCGAAATCGTAGAACTCCGACTTCATGGGTGCGAATCTTATCCAATCGAAATCGACGATATCAAGGCGGGAGAGCATTCCCTTTTCCTTCAACACGCCGAGAAAGGACTTCAGTTGGTCGACGAACTCGCGGGGTACGCTGAAGTTGGCGATGTAGTAGCCTCCCGGCATCGTCTTAGAGAAGCTTACGAGGAAACAGAGTTCGTTCATCGATGCGAGGATGGACTGTGAGAACTTCCTGTATTCCTCGGAGAAATCGAGCACCACTATGACCCTGTGCAGGCCGAGTTTCTCGTGGTCCACGTTGGCCTGGACCGCGAAACCCTTGTTCAGGATTTTTTCCTTGTAGCGGTATCTTACCGACTCCTTGAATTGCCCCAGCCTTCGGGAGATTTCCGGGACATCGGGTCCCACCTCCGTAAGGAGCTTCACAAGCTGGACCGTCCGTGCATTCACGCTGGCAGAATCCGGCTGGACTGTCGTCATCTAGGTCTCCCTGCGGTCCCCGCGACGTCAAACGTAAAGTTCGGATTTAAGCTGTGCCGATTCCGAATCCTTGACATCATATCGATTTCCGCGACCATGGGTGTCCTTCCCCTCATTGCAGAGGCGAGGGTCAACCTTTACAAGGAATTTGTCCTTTCCAAAGGGAATTCGCCTTGAACTTCTGGCCTATTGACCATGCAATGTCCAAAGAATGACGGTACCGAGGGGTGCGCTCCTGATGGGAAGCTGGTTGGAGTTGTCGCTCGAGTGAAGAGCGTCAGAGCGCCACGGCCAAATGGATGGAGGCTGTCTCATATGTGGGAGTGGCAAGTTTAGTTGACTTTTTCAGAGTCACGACACGAAACATCCTCGCCGACGTGCTGACTCCGCGCGCCATGACTGACCTCAACAAGCCCGAATTCACTCGCAAAATCTTCAGGGACTGAGTAGCTCAGATGTGTATAGCGAATCCTTCCTGATGGGTTTTGATCCGGGGCGGAGCCGCGCGTGCTCGCTAAAATACTATCGCAGATGAAACAGCTGTTCAGGAGATATGGACCTATCAAGCTTTTAACCGGCAAAGACGCGCGGCCGACTCACGTTGCCGCTGAAGAACAGGAGGGACGAATACCTGTGGAGAGAGACGAGATTGGACGGAGTCCGGCTGACTACAGATAAGAGGTCGTACTTGCTCGGTGACACTGTGGCTGCCAACCTTGGGTTCCGGGTCGTCGGCGGACTCAGAGAGGCTTTCCGTCCGGAGGTCTGGACGGAGGCCTGGGAGGATTCCGACAAGGTACTGAGACTGACAATGAGGATTTCATTGGGGGTCCAGCGAGGTCCGCTCACGAGGAAGCTCGCAGAGGTCAAGAAAGAGGTGAGGAAGGCCAGCTTCTACTGGAGCAGGGACCCGGATCGCCCCTATAGGATATGGGTGATGGTCATCCCCGAGGACGGCGGGTCCCCCAAGATACCCCAAGGCGTGGAGGACGCGAAGTCAGAGATGCTCGACGTTGAGAAGTCGTTCAGTTTCCCCGCATCGACTCTCGGCAGGGGCATCCACAGGTTGGTCGGGAGCGCTCAAGTTGGATGGAGTCGCAGAAGCTTCATAGAGAAGGGTTTGGCTGCCTCGAAATCGAGGCCGTTGGTGGTCGAAGTCGAGTAACGAGAATTGGCTGGCCGAGGTCTCCTGGTCCGGTGAGAACGTCTTCATCGGTTCCGACACGTCAGGCCATTCGGTGGTCTACGATTCTAACGACGGAATGATGAAAGGGATAGGACCGATGAGGGCTGTCCTCACTGCTCTCGGGGCGTGCACAGGGATGGACATCGTTGCGATCCTGAAGAAGAGGA
>JBEKAG010000133.1:0-3386 GCA_050015955.1 Nitrososphaerales archaeon | reverse complement strand
TCATTATGTTGTTGACCGACCACATCGCAGCCCTCCTGAATGCAGTACCTCTGGAAGCAATCTGAGCAATCCTCGCTGCCATTATCCTCGCATTGAGCTCCGGGTTTTCCACCTCCGTTACCGCGATCTGGGGGTTGGCGAGCTTGAACTTGGCCGCGACCTTGTCTGTCAAATCCTTGATCCCAGTCCCTCGCCTGCCGATTGCGAGGCCCGGCCTCGCCACGTACACCTTCAGAGTGGTGCCGACCGGGGACTTTTGGACCTCCAGGCCCCCGTACCCCGCGTCCTTCAGCTCCTTCTCGAAGAACTCATCCAGCTCGGCGAATGACCTGCTGGTCGTCAGAATAGACCTGACCGATGTTTGTTGTTGAACAGACATACCCTAGACTTCCTTGCCTACGAGCTCGATGTGGACAAGCTGGTGAAAGTTCGGTGAACTCCGTCCCATCGCCCTTGGGACATAGTCCTTGATCGTCCTACCTGCGTATCCAGCTGCATGCACTATCTCGAGCCTTTCAGGGTCCAGCCCTTTGAATTCAGCATTGCCTTGGAGGTTCTGCAGGACCTGGAGGTAGGCTCGGGCGGCCCTGACTGGGTAGGAGCCGGTGGGGAAACCCTGGAGTTCGCTCCGGTGGCCGACCTTGAGCTTGTGACGCCTGAAGGCGATTGGCATCTTCATCTGCTCAACCCGTTCAAGAAGGTCAATAGCCTTCGTGACGGACATGCCCTTTATCGTTACTGCGATCTCGCGCGCTGCCTTTGGGGAGATGTTGACCTCTCTGCCGCTAGCCCTGATGTGCACCGTCGGGTCGAAACCCTCGAAACTGTAGCCGTAGTGAGGCACTTTATCCCTCTCGTAGCTCTCCAGCGACTGGTGGTGCGGTTATAAACGTGTCCATGTTGAAAGGGGCGAAAACCCAGTCAGAGTCGCGGTGAAGGGGCCTGACTCCGGGAACAACCGCGTTTACCTTCGTGGTTCTAGTCTCAAGAAATCGCTGACGAATGGCGGAGGATCGTTTCACGACGAGGTTTGCGCGTGTCTCCGTCGGTTCGTCTAGCATCGGATGAGCGTGTACGTTCTCGGGTTTAGGTGGAGGTGATGTAATCAGGTGGCTCGGGAGTCTATAGAACCGCCGCTAACGTGAGATCAACCAACCGCCAGGAGCGTATAAGAGCCCAGTGCAAGGAAGAAGGCCATCAGCGCCACAACGATCAGGTTCAAGACCCAGGCTTTCTTTTCAGGGTGGAACCATTCGAGTGCAATCACGCGAACACCGTTTAGGCCGTGAAGAATTGCAGTGTAGAGAAGCAGGCCGAAGACGACATCGAAGCTGACTAGTTTTCCCTTAGCGTAAGTGAAAGAGAGCACACCGCTCATGTCGAAGGGCTTGCCGGAAAGAGGGCCCTGAAGGAGAAAGTGGAAGGTCAACACGAAGATGAGGACCATGGCGGTGATGTACGTCAAGATCATGTTCCAGGACTCTTTCATTAGACGACCCCCAGACCTGCTAGAAGGTAGAGGCCTGCCCAAACCCAGAGCACAAGCACGGCGCCCGTGATTGTCCAGATGACTATCTTTTGATCTCGTCCCAGAGATGTGGGAGAATAGGGGTAGACAGGGAGGATCGGCTTGCCCATCAGCTTCCCAAACATCTCGTTGAGTATGAGTCTTATCCCGTTCGCTCCATGATAGAGTGCTGACCCTGCCACAATCCAGAGGCCGATCAATTCGAGAGGACCCAGAGTGTGGAGCGCGTTCATGGTGTTGGTCCATGCGGTGCCCGTGGTGCCCACACTCAATTGGAATGTCTCAAAGATGTGGGCCATCAGGTAACCGATCAGCACGACTCCCGTAACCCTATGCAGTGCGTAGCTCCACCTTTCAACGTTGTATCCAAATGGATTCAGGCTGGAAATCAGCCCGGATTTGTACCTCGGGTCCTTCATTTCCTGCTAACGCCCCCTTCCCCGAAGTCAAATGGGGGAGGCTTTGCACCCTGCTTGACCACCCCGGAACTCAAGAGAGGAACTGGCTGTGCCCCGACTTTGGCCTTCCTTCTGAGGAGACGCTTCTTCAAGACCTCCTTCCTTGCCATCTGTATTGCTTTTGCCGGGTCGACATCCTTCGGGCAGACGAAGCTGCAAGCACCGGCCACGTGGCATCTCCAGATGCCGTGAGACGTGTCCAACAGGTCTATTCTGCGGTCCCAGCCCTCGTCTCTCGGGTCAGCCATGTACCTGTACGATTGCGCGATGGCCTGGGGTCCGACATAGGCCGGATCCAGCGCAACTGTAGGGCAGGCTGAGTAGCAGAGACCGCACATGATGCAATAATCGAACTGCAGGAATCTGCGGACTTCTTCCGAGAGGACTCTGTATTCCCTATCCGAATGATCCTGCTCGTGAATGTTACTTCGTATGATGTAGGGTTTCACCGACTTGTGCATAGCCATGAACGGAGCGATATCGACGACCAAGTCCCTCATCACGTCCATGCTGTGCAGCGGCTCGACCCTAATGACATCGGTCTTTAGGGTCGAAACCTGAGTCTGACAGGCGAGCCTAGGGACCCCCTCGATGGTCATTCCGCAGGAACCGCAGATTCCCATCCCACAGCTGTGCCTGTACCCGAGGCTGCTGTCCTGCTTCTCTCTGACTTCGACCAGAGCGTCCAGAACGGTCATCCCCTTCCTGTACTTGAGCTCGTATCTGGCACGCCTACCGCCGGTCCTCACGACATCCAAGGTTAGCTTTTCCAGACTCTCACCTCAATACTTCCTCTCTACCGGCTTCCACATAGTAATGTGGACTGGCGCGAAGCTGAATGACGGACCGTCATCCGATCGTCGGGCGA
The DNA here is from genome assembly GCA_050015955.1 of Nitrososphaerales archaeon. GTDB lineage: Archaea > Thermoproteota > Nitrososphaeria > Nitrososphaerales > Gagatemarchaeaceae > UBA183. Next base: position 532 of record JBEKAG010000133.1, on the reverse strand, counting down.
GCGTGTGTTTCAGCCAGTTGGCGTCGTCCCTCTGGGGATAGTCGAGACGGGCGTGACCACCCCGTGATTCTCTTCTGTTGAGCGCTCCCTGCGCAACGACCTCGGCCAGCTCGAGCATAACCCCCACCTCGAGCGTGTCCAGAAGGTTGTAGTTGAATACCCTACTACCATCAGTGACTCGCACACCCCGATACCTATCCTTCAGTTCCCTGACCTCTCGCGCAGCATCGGCTAGCCCCGCTTCGTCCCTGAACACGTAGACTGACTTGTCCATGATTTCTTTCAACCTCGCCTTCAAGACGTAGACATCCTCGGTAGATGTTTCGTTTCTAAAAAGGCCCCCGAAAACTCTGGCTTCTTCATTGGATACGAAAGAACTGTCGTTCCCTAGAGGATGCGCAGTATCCGAGGCAAGGTACCTCACTATGTCTTCGCCTACTATTCTCCCGTAGACCAAGCACTCCGCAGTGGAATTCGCGCCCAGCCTGTTGGCGCCATGGATGCTTACGCACGCCGCTTCGCCGGCCGCCCA
>JBEKAG010000132.1:0-3411 GCA_050015955.1 Nitrososphaerales archaeon | reverse complement strand
CGATTGGAGGAGGGATACTCTTCCTAGTCTACATGAGCCACAAAGGTGCCGAAGAGGGATACGCGTTGCGCCTCGAGGGAGGCGAGCCCCTGTACAGAGTCTTCGCCGAGCGTGCGAGGGATTGGAAGGCAGATGGGGTAGTCGTCTCGGCGAAGTCAGCCGACAAGATCGAGGAGACAAGGAGGATAGTGGGGAAGAACTGCCTAATCTTCTCCCCCGGGGTCGGAGCGCAAGGAGGCGACGCCACGTCGGCAGCGTCTTCAGGGGCAGACTTCCTAATCGTGGGACGGTCGATAATCGAGTCGGCAGATCCTGGAAAGACCATTCGCGACCTGAACGTCCGATGAGCTGCCAAGGTGGGTTTATCGGAGCTAGGAATCAAATCGTGAAAGGTCTATCCAAAGGTCGCCCGAATCATCGACTCTTGTACGCGCGCTGCTGCCGCCTCAAATGCCGAACTTCGGCAGAAGAGAGCCGCGGGTCAGATGCACGATATCTTGGTCTTTGGAGCGCAGGAGGGAGGCCATCGTCGCAGAAATAGCCGCCGCCCGGGAATCTGGTGTCCTTGCGGACGATGATTGCTGCGAACCCTGGCCTACCCATCTCGCACTCGGCTCTGTCAACTTCTCCGATGGTCTGAGAGAGTTTGCGGCCTCGTGACAGGTGATGCCTCTTCATTAACTGCCCGTAAGTCACAATGGTGCGCCTCTGCGCCGCCCTCAGAAGATCTGCCTGGATTCTCCTCAAACGAGAAGACAAAGGACCTTCACAGCTTCAAGGCCAGGTCGGTGGCTTAAATTTCGAACGGTGCAATTGTGGCGAGGGACTAGGCACCTCGCGGGCGTCACCTGTCCGTCGTTGGAGTGGCAGCAGTCTCCACCTTGCTCGCCAGGTGGTCGTCGCGGTCCAAAGCTTCGCCTCTCATGCGGACCTGCGAAAGGTCCGGCCAAGCGTCTAGGACTCTAGGTTCTTGGCGACCCTAAACTGGTCCCCCATTATTGATCTCATGTTCAGGAGACCAAAGGGCCTGCCATTGTCGGTCACGAAGAGCGTCCTGATGCGATGTTTCGCCATCAACTTGACGGCTTCCGCAAGTGGCGCGTCCGCGCCGATGGAGATAACGGGTGAAGTCATGATTCTTCTGACAGGAGTGCCGGACGGGAGGAGGTCGTCGGCGGCGATGCGATTCAGGATGTCCCGCTCGGTCAGGATGCCCATCGCCTCTCCATTAATCAATACCAGTATATTGCCGGCGCCCCTATCTCTCATCTTCTGAGCAGCCTTTAGCACTGATTCGTTCGCGTCGATGGTGGGAGGGTCTGTCTTCACGAAGTTCCGCACTGTGGTCACTCTGGGCTCCGAAGCCTCGAGCCAGAATGTAAGAGAGTAGTGACAGTTCGGACACTCGTCGGGAGTCACCTCCCCTTCGAATATGTGGCCGCAACGATAGCACTCCCACTTCGTCATGATAGAATAACGGAGGGTCCGCGGTATATTAACAAAGCGCGGCAGAGAGTCAATCAGACGTTTGTCTCGGGTAGGACAAATCCCTACAGGCTCATGCCGGGCCTGGGGGTAACCGCAATCAGCGTCCGCGCCTTCTGCTGGCACTGTGCCGCTGAGTCAGCATAGTACTTCCACGCCGTATAATTGTCTGCAACCTTTGCGAGTAGCAGCAGGATGTCGGCGGCCTGAAGATACCGTGAAATCGCGGCATCTTTATTCCCCTTCCTCTCGTCCGCTGCGGCGTCTGCGACCAGCTGGCCGGCGTACCAACGGAGCTTCTGGGCACGCGACATTGGTGGCCTGGGTGCTGCCTGCATCGGTTTTAGGAAAGGGGACACCCGCAAAAGACCTGTGGGTCGTATTTCGTAGACGAAACTGATAATTCGGCGGAAGTCAACCGAGTTGAACTTCGGTCAAGAACGGTGGAGCCCCCTCGCGAGCTTCGCCCTGAGCTCTGAGGCGGCCGAGATGACCTTGTCCGGGGTGTATTTGTGAGGGTCGAATTCCACGCAGAGAAGTACGTCCGACCGAGACACCTTGTCGAGCAGTCCCTGGGAGCCTGCGGTTCCTTCTCCGGGGATGAGGTGATCGTCGGTTGAGCCGGTGTTGTCGCTAAGGTGAATCTCTGCGAGCCTTGAGCCGACCCGTTCAGCAAGATTCAAGGGGTCGAGCCCGCTGACGTGGGCATGGCCAGTGTCGAGGGTGAATCGGGACCCCTCCACCTGCGCCAGTATCAGTTCTAGTGACTCGATTGTGGAAGCCAGAGGGAAGTTGTACCTCGACCTGCTCTTGGCTTGGTTCTCTACGCAGATGGTCAGCCTGCCGCCGCTTTCTTTGACCAGCCCCCTCAGAATCGCGATCGAGTTCTCAGCTGACTTGGGGACGAGTGCTTCGCTGTAGACACTACCTGGATGGAAGGTAATCATAGACGCACCTAGGTGCTCGCCGAACTTCACAAAGTCTGTCAGAGTCCTCGTTATTGCGCCCCTTACGGGTTCGAATGGGGTCGCCAGATTGAGGTCCGTGAAGGGGGCATGCAGCGTCAGAGTCATGTCGTAGTTTGAGAGCGTCTCCTTGAGGTGCTTCCTGTCGGTCCAATCAGGGTAGGCATGTGGGACCTCCCCCCAAATCTCGATATACTCGAAGCCGGCGTCGCCGATGGCCCTGACCGCAGAGTTCAGGTCAGTGTTGAGAAGGGACCAAGTACTCACACCAAACTTCAATCACTAAGACCTCCGTCCAAGACAGATTCGTTCTGGGCTCGCGGACACCGTCACGCTGTAAGAGAGCTCTGGGTCACCCGAAGCCTCTTCACAACTTCCTTCAGCATGCTCAACGCAAGCTCCGGATGGTCTTTGATAACCGAGGCAAAGGACCACGACGTTATCGCCCAGCACTTCGTTGGCTGGAGGGCTACGACATCCGCAGACCTGGGCAAATCGTCGATAAGCGACATTTCACCGAAGAACTGTCCCTTTGATAGCGTGGCCAGTATCTTCCCTTTCTTTCGGACCTCCGCCTTCCCATCGAGGATGAGGAAGAAGCCGACGCCAGTCGTCCCTTCGGCGACTATCGTGTTCCCTGCTTTGTAGGACATCTCCTTCCCCTGCGCGAGGAGAGTCTTCCTGTGCTTAGGGTTCAGACCGCTGAAGAACGGGACCGAGCCGATCATTGAACTCGCGTCAGAAGAGCTTGCCATTCACTTTCTGACCCGCAGTATCTGATTTAAACCCACCGACGGTTCCGAGCTAGTTCTGTCGAGCGCGTTCTCTTCTCTATCACTAGCGGAGCCTAGAGGCACCAGCGCTGTTCTTGATTAGTGGTCTGACCATGATCTTCTTCTTTGGCGCGAGAGACAGCAACGTTCTCTCGTAGGCCGACCACTTCACGCCCAACTTCTGGGCG
>JBEKAG010000131.1:0-3415 GCA_050015955.1 Nitrososphaerales archaeon | reverse complement strand
TGGAAGTGACCTGTCGCCTCGTTCTGCGTGGTATCGAAGGCCTCGTCGTGCTCCTTGTGCCACTCGGGGGTCATCCCTTGGAACCTCTCCGAGATGGCGTCGGATCCCCCGCCGAGTGCATAGCCCGTCCCGTAATGCCCTGTCACACTGGCCCCAATTTGGGCAGCCCTGCCCAGGCCCCTGAAAAGACCCGCCTTCTTGTACGTCTTGGACGCGATGAACTGAGACTTATAGCCATCCTGGCAGATGTCGCAGAAGAACGTGAATTGGAAGCCCGATTCTGAGCTGTCGTCGGAGTAGTTCTTCGTGAAAGCTTTCAGCACCAACTTCAGCCGACTCAAGCTGGATTACAAGGAACTTAAAAGAGCTATGCCGCAGCAAGCGTGCAAACACTCACTTCGCCAACCATGCTGTCTGCGAACCGCAACTCGTCCAGCTGCTCACTCCCCTAGCCAGCTAGCTGCAGACGTCCGTTCTCGCTATCTGGTTAGCACAGCTCGTGGGCCTAGTTCACGAAACGTACTTCTTGAGCACGTCCTCGTTGTTCTCAGCATGGAAGAACACGGGGATGTTCTGCGTCGCCGTTGCCTTGAAGCTGGTTAGCAGCCAGTCGCCGTTCTGGAAGGCGAGCGTCCGGTCTATGAACGCGTCGTCTATGGCGAAGGTGTCTGAGATAAGCTGCCTGTCATAGGGCCTTGGCATCGTCGAGACAAAGTAGCTGTGAAGCTGCTGCAGGGCGTTCGTGTTCAGGCGGGCTATCCTCTGGGTGCTCACCCAGCAGTGCAGATGGTACTTCCTCCCGTGCCTCAATAGCCTCTCGACCGCCATGCTCGCCTGATACGTCCCGTCCTCCTTCTTGACATCCTGCGGCATGAACTCCTGGGCCTCGTCGATTATGAAGAGGACCCTGGGGGTGAGAGTGAAACTCCTCCTCCTCTTCCTGAAGACCTCGCTGATGACAGACGCAGTCTGCAGTCTCGCATCTTCCGCCTCGGGAAGGTTGACCACGAAGACCCTCGGCGAATCCCTCTTCGGAGAGAGTATCTCGTCCACGAGGTTCTCCCATGAGTAGCCGTCTGACTCGGCCTCTTCTTCGCCCTCCTCCGAGATCATTTCGACAACCTTCGCCAGATTCTCGAAGGTCTTCTTCAGCGAACTGTTGGCCGGGAGGTCCTCAAGGAGCGGCTGAACTCTCGCAATCAGCTTGCTGGTCTTCGAGTCAAAGGAACTCTCCGGCTCGAGCTTGTTTTCCACCCTGAATTGCTGAATGATCTTGATCACCTGAGGAACAAAGATCTTCTGTTGGACTGCGCCGTACTTGTCGTTCAGGGTGTTCGACAGCACTTCGACGAGCCCCCCATAGGTGCTGAATCTCGCTATTCCCTCCTCTTCTGCTAGCGGTACTTCGACGAACTTGACCTTCCCGTCCGCGAAGAGCTTCGTGACTTTCCCCTCGAACTGCCTTTGCAGTTTCACCAGGTTCTCCGGGGTCGCATGGCGTCTGAAGTACTCGCCAGCGAGGTCCTTGCTCTCGGCGAACGAATCGGTGAAGAGCACCCGGCTGGGATAGTCGTTGAGGACGTCGAGGACGTGGATCCCGTACTCCGAGGAGACGTCGAAGATCACGACCTTCAGGTCAGGGATGACTTTGAGGGCCTTCCGAATCACTGCAGCCGTCAGGTTGGACTTGCCCGAGCCGGTGAAGGCGAAGACGCCAACGTGGTAGTGGATCAGGCTTTCGATGTTGACCAGGAACGGGATGCTTTCGTCGATGACTCCGAAGAGGCTCCCGAACCTGTAGTCCTCAGCATTGGCCTCCGGCTTGAAGCAGATCAGTTGCTGTACCGATTCTCTACTCAGTAGCCTCACAGTGCTTCCGGTCAGTGCGGCGTAGGGTCTCCTCTCGAATGACACTGAGTTGTCCTTCACCTTCATGATGTATCCGGTGGGAGCAGCGACTATCTCGATCCAGGTGCTCTTGGAGCCCTTCTCCCATTCCTTCTGGATGAGGTCCATGAACTCCTTCCTGATTGCGGCCGGCTGCGACCTGTCGAGCGTCAGCATGGAATAGTGCATCGGGTAGACATCGGCGATTTCGTAGAGAGAGTAGACGTCCTTAGTCCCTAGGGCCTGGACGTTGGGAATGGCGATGAGCTGCCCCAGACCGAGCTTCTTCACAACGTTAGGGGTGTAGTCGCATTCAATCCTGGCCGTGCTGAAGGTGACTGTGGAGCTCCCGTCCGCAGTCTGGCGGGTGGTGGACACAATCTCCCTGAGACGCCCCTGGAACTCACCCCCTAAGTCATCGAACGCCTGCATGCTCAGCCCTTTCTCCTCGCTTCGACCTGACTTCGATAGTCCCTAAACTTTCTGGAGAACAGGACCTGCTGGTCGAGGTCGGACCTGGCCATCTCCACGGCGACGGCGCTGAGGTAGGCCCGGCGGCTCTGCTCCAGGACCGACTTCGCCTTCTTGTCCGCGAGGAAGAGTGGATAGTTGTGCCCCAGGGCCTCCGGCACGACCTCTGTGCTCATGCTCAACAAGATCGCCATGGCTAGGTTCGTCATCTCCGAGCCTCTGTCGAAGTGGAGCACAGGGTGGATCTTCTCGTCGACCCTGTTGTCCTCGTGGTGGACGAGCACCTCGTCCCAGTGGTCGTACCCCGCGTAGACGGGCCTATCGAAGGAAAAGACGTGGCTCCTGACTGCGGAGTCGTTCTTGCTGCCCCAGAGTTGGATGTACGCCTTGACGTACGTCCTCTCCGGATTGACCACGTTTCCGAAGGCCCCTGTGACGCGTGCCTCGCCCTTTGGCAGACGCGGCTCCTTTGTCCGCGCCGGCGCCATGGTCCTGAATGCAGCGTCCATCTCCACGGTATACCAGGGTACGGGAACATCGGCGGAGTTCACAACGCTGTTCGTCTGTAGCAGCATCTTGTCGCTGTTGAAGTTGGGCAGTTCGTGCTCGACCTGCAGCTTCCCGGACGCCTGCAGGACCGGGAGCAGAGTCTTCACGAGTTCCGCGGCCTCTGTGTCCTTAATCAGACCGATTGGCAGAATGCTCTCGGCCCAGGCCTTCCTTGTTAGGGCGTAGACGAACACCAGGACCAAGAAGTCCAGGTCGTCGGCTGTTATCCATACCTCTTCCCCGCCCTTCTCGATTCGGAGAGGGTGTCCGCCCTTCGGGTTGAAGATGTGGTCAGCCGTGGCCAGGGCTGCGCTCAACACCCTGTCCCAATACCTCGACACCCCCCGCTTCAACCTGAAGGCGCCGAGCGTCTTGTCGAAGGGGTGGTACTCCGTCTCCAATTCGCCGAAGTCGCCCTGAAGCTTCGAAAGACGGTTCTGGTCTGCCCCCGTCCTTCCAATCAGCTGGGGCAGGTCGTATTCTCCTCCTTCGAAGAGCTGCCACAGGG
>JBEKAG010000130.1:0-3442 GCA_050015955.1 Nitrososphaerales archaeon | reverse complement strand
GGTCGACAAGGACCGCGGTCTCCTTCACCACGCAGCCTGTCTTCCTCAGTGCTTCGACAGCGGAGATGATGCTGCCTCCTGTTGTGACCAAGTCGTCGATGACTAGGGCCTTCTGGCCAGGTCGGGTAGCACCCTCGACCTGCCTGCCGAGCCCGTGCCCCTTCTCCTCCGTCCTCACATAGACCATCGGCTTCTTCATCAGAAATGCGAGCGGCGAGGAGATGGTGACGCCCGCCGTCGCAACCCCGGCGACAATGTCGAAGTTCCTCTCTCCAATCCTCTCTGTCATTTCCTGGTATGCTTCTATCGTTAACGCGTAGACTTCAGGGTAGCTGGGGATTACCCTCAGGTCTAGGTAGTAAGAGCTCTGCCTGCCGCTAGCCAATGTGAACTTCCCGAACCTCAAGGCGCCGATCCTGAAGAGAGCTTCAGCAAGCACTCCCTTTCCAGCAAGGGTTCCGGATATCAAAATGCACGTCTCACCAACCGGGTCCTCAGGCTGCAGCTTCTCCGAATATGAACCCGCGCCCACTTGGGCTTCGATTCGGATATAAGCCTTGGTAGCGCGCGCTCGCTGGGAATGGACCTTCTGGTCAGGTCTGTCCTGAACCTCCTAACGTCCAATTGGTCGCCTCAGAGAGGATTATGGTATTAAAGAGGCCCAGAGGTCAGGTTCGTCTTTGCCGACTCTTGTCCAGAATCAGCTTGACCTCTTCATCATCGACCTGGTCAAAGATTCCGTAGAACTCCCCGATGGCAAGGAAGGCACCGGGCGTCTCCAGGCAGACGACGCGGGTCCCGTCACTGGTCAGGGTCTCAACAGCGTCCTTCGGGGCCACGGGAACGGCCACCACGACCTCTTTTGGCTTTCTCTTCCTGACTGACATCACAGCCGCTGCCACCGAGCTCCCAGTTGCAATCCCATCGTCGACTATGACTACCACCTTCCCCTCCACGTTTGGGTATGGGGCGTCCCCTCTGAACCTCTTCATCCTCTCGTTGACCTCCTCCCTCTTCTTCTTGACCTGCGAGTCTAGGTACTCTTTGCTCGCCCCCAACGATTCAGCCGCCTGCCTGTCCACTATGACGTCGCCCTCCTGGGTGACTGCCCCAAGAGCATACTCAGGTTCGCCTGGTGCCTCGATCTTCCGTGTAACTACGATGTCCAGTGGCGCGCCGAGCGCCCTTGCCACCTCGGCGGCGACCACTACTCCTCCCCTCGGTATCGCGAGAATAACCAGGTCCTTGCCCCTGAACTCCGTCAGAGCCGCAGCCAGCTTCCTCCCGGCTTCGGTCCTGTCACGGAAAAGAGAACGGCTCAACTCCCCGCCTCAGGGTGCACACTGGCTATATTTGGTTCACTCGCCTAGCTTTCAGGAGGGATGTGGCTTCTCCCCGGACGACGGTTCTAGTGTTCCTCCATTGCAGTCGCCCCGGTCTGCCTTCGGTTTAGCCCTCGTGAAGTCCGAGTCTCCCCGTCTCTAAGCGTCACCATCCCGCTCGCGGAATGGTACCAGGCACCCAGGCCTAGCGTGCGCATTCCCCAACTAGTTGTATCTAGGCCCTCGCAGAGGCCTTACCTTCTCTAGGGGACCAGTCGCCCCGAGGACCCAAATCTCCCACTTGTCGCGGAGCCTCATGTCAACTCTTCTGAGCTTCCCCTGGGGTACGGCGAGAATCCTCCTTACCGAGCCTCTGCTGAAGAGGTAAGGCTGGAACCAGACGCTTGAGTGATTCTTCGAGCCGAATCTCCTCATGCTCGGCCTCGTTTCGCATTCGACCAGGATCAATTCCTCAGTTCCTCTTTCCGATCTGTATCCAAGCAAGTCGGGTCTGTACGAAGTCCAGGACGCCTTCTGGCTGTGAGGAAAAAGTGGTTCTTCCACGATCGCATACCGTTCACGCTCGAGTTCGGCCCTGACAATCGCCTTCATCGAACGATGGACTGAGGACTCTGCCACGCCACCCTGGCTGTCAATGACGGATTTCTCTTCTCGGCTCCACAAGATTACAGCTGGGGTCATCAGTTTCCAACGGTACTTCGCTGATTATCGTATGATTTCGAACATGAGCTGCTCCGTAGCCTTGGCTCGGGCCCAGAGACTTGAGGACCTGGAGAGCGCGCTGGAATCTAACCCTAACACGATTTTGTACGCGGGCCCAGTGAGCCGGAGACGGCCCACTGAAATCAGATCACGACACCAACTATTTAGCGTCTCCATATGCCGGGCCAATCGCTTGAGGCGGACGCAGGGGTCGGGGCGAACGATATGCCGCAGGCGGTATGGGGCACCTGAAGCCCCACAGGCGGGATGACAATCTGAGATTGGCAAAGCCTCCATCCCTCCTGAAGGACTCGAGCTTCATGAAGCTCTGGGTCGGCCAATCCATATCCGTCTTCGGTTCCCAGTTCTCTCCGCTCGCGATAGGAACAATTGCAGTGCTGACGCTCAAGGCGACAAGCTTCGAGCTGGGGGTTTTGGGTTTCCTCAACACAATCGCTTTCCTCTCCTTAGGCCTCCTCGTCGGCGTCTGGACCGACAGGCACCGGAGGCGGAGAATAATGATTATGGCAGATTTCGGACGCAGCCTAGTCCTATTCTCCATCCCTGTTTCGGCAGTACTTTATGGCGTGACCATGAACCTGCTCTACGCCGTCACGTTCGTCGCCGGGGTTCTGACATGCTTCTTCGAGATTGCCTACCAGGCCTACTTGCCAAGCCTCGTCGAGAAGTCCCAGATTATCGATGCGAACGGCAAGCTTGAGGCGACAAGGTCACTGGCAGGAGCCGCTGGCCCTTCGACGGCCGGTCTCGCAATCAAGTTGATCTCCGCCCCGCTTGCCGTCCTTGGTGACACCCTTGGTTACCTCGTCTCCTCCTTTTCTCTACTGTGGATTAAGAAGCCAGAAGTCATCAACTCCGACCCGCGAAAGTCGACCTGGCATGACGTGAGAGAGGGGCTCTCCTTGGTCTTCGGCGACCCCCGCCTGAAGGCCATTGCGACTACCACGGCAGCGTTCAATCTCTTCAATTCTGCCTATGGCGCGATCCTTCTCAAGTACCTCTATGACGACCTGTTGATGTCGCCTGTCGAGGTCGGGTTGGCGTTTGGTATCGGCTCGCTTGGGGGCGTGTTCGGCGCACTCCTGGCAGGCCGCTTTATCAAATCCCTGGGAGTGGGAATGAGCATCGTGCTGGGTGCGACCCTCGGCGGCGTCTTCATGATAGCAATCTACTACGCGACTCCAACCGATGCTTTCATCATCCTAGCCGTTGCCCAATTCCTGACGTTGTTCGGCGTGTTGATTTACAACATCCCGCAGTTGAGCTACAGGCAGGCGCTCGTTCCGCGCGAGGTTCAGGGAAGGATGAACGCTACCATGAGGACCATTGTCTGGGGAGTAATCCCGATAGGGAATCTGCTGGGCGGGCTTGTTGGA
>JBEKAG010000129.1:0-3455 GCA_050015955.1 Nitrososphaerales archaeon | reverse complement strand
ACCGACAGCTCTAGGTCTCTTTCACCCAGCTTGAAGCTGACTTTGCTTCCTTCTCCTCCAAATCTCCTGTCAATCAGCGCCCTCACTTTGTCGGCGTCGGTCTCGACCTTCTTGATGACTTCAAAGTCGTAGACTATTGACTTCCCGGCGAGCCTGTGGTTGAAGTCCACCTGGGCCCTTCCCGAGCCGATGAACCTGACGATGCCCATCCTGTTGTCGATGTCGATCGAGTCGCCAACCTCGAGTTCGCGCGCCTTCTCGCCGAACTTTCTGAGAGGGACCATCCTCGTTTGGGTCGGGTCCCTCAATCCGAACGCCTTCTCAGGCGAGAGTTCCACCTCTTTCCTCTGTCCCACTTCCATCTTCTTGACCTCCTCGTCTAGGCCTGAGATGAGCCAACCCTCTCCTACCGCTACAAGTCTGGGCTCGTACTTCCTCGTGGCATCGTGAATCTTGAGCTTCTTTGCTTCTTCTTCTAGGGTCGTCTCGATTCCTTCGCCGGTGTCCTTCACTTTCGCGGTGTAATTGGCGAAGATGAGCGTCCCTTTCTCAAGCGCCATGGGCTTTGTCCAACCAATCTGTTGGCTTTATAGGCTTTCACGCGTTCTTGATAGATGCCAGCGTTTCGCCCACAGCTTTCAGTGTCCTGTTCACGTATCCTTCGTTGATTTGGCCCATGCATCCGACCCTGAACACTTTGCCAGCGAACGGGCCGAACCCTCCTGCGACAACGATTCCCTTCTCCTGGGCGAGCGTCTTTCTGAACTTCGCATCCTCCACCTCATCGGGGTAGTACGAGGCCACGACCGTCTTTGACCTGACGCTCATCTCGGCGACGGGCCTCAGTCCCAGCCCGGCCAGCCCGTGGTAGAGAGAAGCGGACATCTGATCGTGCCTCAGAACCCTCTTGGCAAGACCTTCCTCCAGGAGTTCCTTCAAGGCCTCATCGAGGGCGTATACCAAAGGCAAGGCGGGCGTGAAAGGTGTCTCCCCTTTGGCTCCGTATTCGAGATATCTGGGAATCTCAAAATAGCGCGTTTTCGGTGGCGACACCTTCAGGAAGTCCACTACCCTATTGCTGACTGAGAGAAGGGCGAGCCCAGGTGGGGCGGCTACGCACTTTTGGCTGCCAGTGATGCAGATGTCCACGCCCCAATCGTCCACGGGGATGGCGTAACCACCGAGACTCGAAATCGCATCGATGACTGCGAACGCACCGTGGTCCCGCGCCATCTTTGCGGCTTCCTTGATGTAGGGGACCGCCACTCCCGTGCTGGTTTCGTTGTGAACTAGAAACATCGCCCTGAAACTCCCCTGCTTATCCATGGCCTCCCTGAGTTGCTCGAGAGACGGGGCCTTCCCGAACTCCGAGCGGACCTGGACGGCCCTTCCACCCGCCATCTCAACGGTCTCAGCGAGTCTGTTACTGAACTCGCCGAAGACAGCGACAACGGCCACGTCTCCAGGCCTTATGAGGTTCAATACCGCAGCCTCGACCCCGCCTGTTCCGGACGAAGAGAAAACGACTACGTTGCCTTCAGTCTGGAACAACTGCCGTGTTTCGGCAAGAACTCTCCTGTACAACTCGCGGAAGGAATCTCCCCTGTGGTTGATTATCGGTCTAAGCATTGCTTTCATGACCCGTTCCGATACATTGGTCGGACCCGGCAGCATAATCAACTTCTGGTCGCTGCTCATGGTCTCATCCCCCCAAATCCTTGCGCTTAAGAGCTATTACCCGTTCTACGCCCCCGAACTGTCTCACGAGCGTGGCAACCTGGGGAGGAACGAGGCTCTCCCAGTCCTTCCTCTCCAGAATCCTGTCCCTGACGTTCGTCGCTGAATAGCTCTTTCTGTCAAGGTACGGGACAGCTGCGACGCCTATCTTCTCTTCCTTGAAGAGCGCGAAAGTGAGTGCGTCATTCGTGAAGACTGTGTCGAACTTTGGGACCATCGATTTCACTGTGGAGACCCAAAGAGAATGGGAATCGGCGTCTGCTATCGGGATCGCCATCCATTTCGAGGGGTCAACCCCGTTCCCGTCAAGCGCGCTCTTGATCATGGTAATTCTTTCACCGGCAGTAAACGGGTCGTCCCTTTCGTGGCTCCGTTGCGCGCTCCCGACGATGATATAGAGGTACTGAACCTTCTTCAGCGCATACTTCACGGCGGCAAGGTGACCGAAGTGAAACGGCTGGAAGCGGCCGACCAGCAGACCGACTCGCAGTCCTTCTCATTGTTGGCGACCTCCCGAGGTCTATTTAAGAAGATACTCCGCATCGCTTTATCTTGGCGGTTTTCAGAGTACGGGGTGGGGTTCCTCGAAGTAGACGGCTCCTACGGGGAAGGGGGCGGCCAAATCCTCAGGACTGCGCTCGCGTTCTCGGTCATAACACGAAAGCCCATCCGCATATCCAAAATCAGGGCCGGTCGGGAAGTCCCAGGTCTGAGGAGGCAGCATGTGTCGGCCCTAAGGGTTCTCGGCGCCGTATTCGACTCAAAGCTGGACGGAGTGACAGAAGGCTCCTCCGAGGTCTCTTTCGTGCCCGGCTCTCTTCGCGCCGACTCCATCTCTTTCGACATGAAGACTGCCGCAAGCATAACGCTGGTGCTTCAGGCAGTAGTCCCGGCGGTTGCCCTCACACGTTCGCGGCTCACCCTGGGGTTGGCTGGAGGGACCGATGTTCCCTGGAGCCCGACCTTCGATTATTATGACACCATCGTGAGGAAAGCCTTTGCAGCGCTCGGAATCAGGTTTTCAGCAAGAGCCGTCCGACGAGGCTACTATCCAAGGGGAGGCGGCCAGGTCATCGTGAATGTGGAGCCCTGTGAGGCTCTCCGACCTCTGCAACTGACAGAACCGCCACGAGTAGAGGGCGTCGACCTCACGAGTAGATGTGCGCTGCTTCCCAGGCATGTGGCCGAGCGGCAGATAGCCTCGGCCGCCGCCGTACTCGAGGAGAAGGGCCTCCGCATCGGACGGAAACTGATCACGGAAGAATCGGCAGACTCTCCCGGTTCGTCGATCTTGGTCTCCTCCTCTGACGATTCGTTCTTTCTAGGGTCGGATGAGCTCGGCGCTAGAGGACGCCCCGCGGAGGAGGTCGGAAGGGCGGCGGCCGAAAGATTCGCCTCCTTTGCCCGGACGGGGGCATGCGTGGACGACAACCTGGCCGACATGCTCGCACCGCTGCTCTCCCTCGCGTCCGGTCCATCAGCTCTGCGAGCCGCACGCGTCTCGAAGCACCTGGATGCTGGCTTCTACATCGCCAGGCTCTTTTCGTCCTGCGAATACAGCGTCAGAGAGGAAGGTCAGGGCGCGGTCGTAACGGTGAGACCTGAATGACCTGAGGGCCGCTTATCTAACACAACGTCTAAAAAGGCGGGTCTTTTCGCTGGGACGAGTAGCTATGTCCTACGAGCAGTATATGCCCGGCGCCACGGCAGTCGGAATC
>JBEKAG010000128.1:0-3490 GCA_050015955.1 Nitrososphaerales archaeon | reverse complement strand
AATGACGACCCCGTCGTAGCCATCTAGAAGGCCAAGCTTTGCACTGTCTTCTTCAATTACCTCAGATTCAATCCAATCTATCTTGGACCTGGCCCCGTTGACTGCGCAGGCGTGCATCAGAGCCTGGTTGACGCTCACGTAGCTGTCTGCCAGGCTAGCGTACTTGCCCACCATCGCGACTCTGATCGTCTTGGGCTGGTCGAGAAACCTGTCGGCTACCGCGTTCCACTTGCTTATACTCAGCCGTCTCCTAATCCCAAACTGCTGTAGGATCGGTCTGAGCACCCCTTGCTCTTCCAGAAGTCGGGGGACTTGATAGATCGAATCCACGTCGGGGTTGGATATCACGCTCTCCACGGGCACGCTCGTGAAGAGCGACATTTTCTCCTTGGCTTCCTTCGGAAGTGCCCTCGAGCTTCTGACAACAATGATGTCAGGCTGGATCCCGATCCTGCGCATCTCCTGGACGCTGTGCTGCGTGGGTTTCGTCTTCATCTCGCCCACCACGGACAGTTCGGGAGCGAGGCTGACATGCAAGAAGAGCGTCCTAGATGGTCCATCTTCCATTCGCATCTGCCTAAACGCTTCGAGGAACGGGAGGCTCTCTATGTCTCCGACTGTTCCACCGCACTCCACTACGAGAACATCGACCTTGGAATCGACGGCCAGCTGCCTAACTCTTCGCTTGATTTCATCCGTGATGTGAGGGATTATCTGGACGGACTTGCCGAGGAACTTCCCCCTCCGCTCGTCGTCGATGACCTTCTTGTAAACTTGGCCGGTAGTCATGTTGTTGGCCTTCGACATGTTCCTGTTGAGGAACCTCTCGTACGTCCCCAGGTCCATGTCCGTCTCACCGCCGTCGTCCGTGACGTAGACCTCCCCGTGGGTGATGGGGTTCATGGTCCCGGCATCGAAGTTCAAGTACGGGTCAATTTTGAGGCAGGTCACTTCGAGACCCGACAACTCCAGAAGCTTGGCTACCGATGACGCTGTAATGCCCTTGCCGAGACCAGACATCACTCCGCCCGTGACGAAGAGATACTTCGGCATAGAACAAGTGAAGGTCGTGCGTAATTAAGGGTTGTGAGGGTCGGCAGTCGCTAAGCTGACCCTCCTTCGAACGAAGGAACTCGAGTCGGACCTTGTCAGGATACAGGTTGCGTGATTACGGCGAGGTCGGAGACATCTACGAGCAGTTTGCTTATCCTCTCCAAGGAACTGAGCGTATCTGCCAAAGAAACTCCCTGGGCAACGGAGAGCTGTGCGATCCTTCCTAGGTCCTGGCTTATCTCTTGGGCCATGGTGTTGACAGTAATCATGATAGAACGGGGCCTGCCCGCCCTCCTGGAGATGAACGCCTGCGTGGCCAAGTCGTTCATCTGCTTGAGCTTCAATGCGCACGCCGCAAATTCTCGGCAGAGTTGTCTGGAAGCCCGGGAATGGTGCAACTTCTTCGAGAGCTCCGCGACCGCGTCTCCGATGCTTTCAAGGAAGCTGGCTAGAACTCGGTAGTCCAGGACGTCGACGGGCGTGAGCCCATAACTCTCGGCAATCTCTTGCCGCATTATCGCGGCCCTGATTACTCGCACCAGCAAGAAGTAGAGCCGGTCAACTTCGTCGTCGCGCTCTGCGACCAACGCCAGGAGTTTCGCGTCTCCCTTGGTCAGCCCCTCTACTATGTCCTTCAGCATGCCGTCGAGGATGCTGGACATCCGCCTGACTATCTTCTCTGGGATGATGGCGGATGACTCGAGCAGGAACTGGACCGTAACTCTCTTGGAGTCCTCGTCCATTATCTCCAACCCAACCAGGCGGGCAATCGTGGCCTTCAGCCTCGCCCGGTCCTCTCTGGAAATCACCTTCTTGCCGACGATTCTGATCACGTCGAACCCAAGGAGATAGGCTCCGGTGACGTCGTTCGTGACCTCGCTTAAGTCCTTCCCAGGGTACTCTACATCGACCTCCCTCGGCTTGTCGACCACGTCCTCGATTGGCCTCACTATCAGCTTCCGAGCTGAGAGCTCGTCGACGGCCATCGTCGCCCCCTTCTTCACTCCGTTCCTCTTTGCCCAGCTCTTGGGCAGAGAAATCAGGAGAGTCCCACCCCCCATCTCGAGGACTTTGCGTGTATCCATGCCTCTATAGGAGAAACTGGTTCTCTATATCCCTTCAGAATAGAATGACAAATGCTGACCATGCCGCGAGCGAGACTTGCAGTCCTGGAACTTCTCGACTATGAAATTTCCTTTCGCGGTCATTGTGTTGATCAACTTCATCTCGAGAAGGGTTCTTCGTGCGGGGGGGCGCTGTCTTGGCAAATGCTTCCTAAATCTCCGCCACGTGCGCGCGAGCCTAGGATCTCCGACATTTCTCTGGGAGACTTTGCAGAGTGTTTATTGGCTGGGCTTCGCCAAGGGAAGTCGTGTCCCCGTCTGATTCATTGGAGGGCTGCGGCCGTGCAGAAAACCCGGACAACAGAGGTCATTGAATCCTGGCTAGGACTGCAGTCAAGCTGAGGATTACTGGGCTTGTGCACGGTGTTTTCTTCAGGGCCTCCATGGCCGAGCTGGCCACGAACCATCGGGTATCGGGTTGGGTCAGAAACATGACAGACGGTTCGGTCCAGGCCTTCCTTGAGGGCGACGACGAGAAGGTGATGCGCATCGTCGAATGGGCTAAACGCGGCCCACCTCGGGCCCGGGTCGACTCGGTTAGGGTGGAGAGGGTCAGGGTCAAGAACTCGAAAAGCTTCCGGATCGAAGGCTAGACTGATAGAGCGTTCTGAACGCCGCCGAGGACGCGACCGCGCGTACGATTCTTGAAGAAGATCGCGGTCCAGCAATTCCCCGCGGTCCCATACCTGATGAATCTGCAGGAGCTCATGATAGTTTCAGACAGCTCTGGCATTAGACCCGTGCTCTTGGCTAATGTTTTTAGCAACAATGGATTGACGTGTCTTGTTGGATTCCGAAAGGGATGTCAAGAAGGCAGCTGAGCTCAAGCTCTGGCTTGAAGGAAGGATAGCCGAGCTTCAGGACGAAATGGAGCGGCTCAAGGAGTCACTAACGTATGTGGACGCGACTCTCAGAGCCTCCACATTCAGATCTGCGAACGAGATGATGGCGGAGGCAAAGGAGGTGCCTGAAGTGCGAGAGCTCAAACGAGACAAGGGTAACCAGGTGATAGGGAGGGCGGCGGTGACCCCGGACAGCATTTCAATAGAACCCAGCGAAGGTGTAACCCTGAAATCCACGACCCCTCCCTTCAAATCATTCCTAGTCGGCAAAATCCTGCAGGGAATGAAGACCGCAGACTTGGACCTGATCTCGAAGGGGAAGCTGGAGAAAGGCATGGAGCTCAAGTTTGACTTGGAGGAGAGCAACGGCTCGATCGGCAGACTGATAGTCGAGAACTACCGGGAGAAGGCCAGGCTCAACGAGATCCTGAACACCGTCTCCTGGACTTTCTCTAGGATGCTTGAAAAGTG
>JBEKAG010000127.1:0-3560 GCA_050015955.1 Nitrososphaerales archaeon | reverse complement strand
CCGCCGTGTCTACTGCCAAGCCGAACCCTGCAGGTACAGCCAAGACGAAGATGGGCAGGATGCTCAGGTCAGGCGAGAGGGCAGCTCCCAGCACAGCGAAGTATCCGACCTTCCGTCCCGTGCCTCCGCCAGCTTTGAGGTATTCGCTTTGGGCTTCCTGTCGATAATCTTCGGTTCTCTTCGAAAGAAGTTCCCTGCTAGCGTAGACCAGCCCTCCGACAAGCATCAAGACGCCGGTGCCGAGTGTAATCTGCGCCGAAAGCGACTTGGTGAAGAGAACGCCCACCCCCACAATCGCGAGTCCGAGTGCGATAGACAGCAGGACGTGACCAAGACCGGTCGCCAGGCTCACCAGTAGCAACTTGCCCCGTGTCCATTTTGCGACCTTGCCGAGCAGACAGAGGGTCACCCAATGGTCAGGCGCGGACATGTGGAGGGCTCCCACAAGCAAGGCCCCCAGGAGCAGAGGAGTAGCCTGCACCACGCCCGGTCCATCTGCAATGCCTCTGCGTAGTTAAAGGGGAACGTGACCTGCCCATCGTCTCTCTGGCGGTAGTACCAGTCATCGCCGCCCACGCCCTTCTGTCAACGGGGATTTCGCCGGATGAAAGCGAGGGCGAAGATAGTCGCGATGACCAAGAGGACGCCAGCCAGAAGCCAGAAGCCGCCGACGTACCCTGCAGAGGTCGCGACCACGTATCCGGTCAGCACGGGGCCCAACGCCTGCCCGATGTCCATCATAGTGCCCAAGAAGCCCATTGCCGACCCCGAGGCCGAGTCCCCGGAGATGTCGGAGACCAAGGCCGTCGTGGAGGACGTGGCCGTCGAGAAGCCAAGGCCGTAGAGGAGGGATGTCACCATCAAGATGGGGAACGAAGAAGTGATGGGGATCACCAGCAGTGGGAGGGAGCTCAGCACCAGGCCGGCCGTGATGGGCCAGAAGCGACCGAAGCGGTCAGAAAGCCCGCCCATCATAGGCTTCGAGACGACGACCGTCAATATAGGCACCCCCGCGATGAGGGTGATGGCCCCGACGCCCAGTCCCACATGCTGCGCGTAGGCTACCATGAAGAACTCGAAGGAGCCGTAGACGAAGTATTGCGCCCCTTCGACCGAGCTGGCCACCATAACATGAAAATCTCCAGCCAGGGCGCGCAGCTGGGGCCCCAGGCTCCGTCGTTTGGCCGGCGCTGCGACGACATCCGTCCCCCGCCTGAAGACCGCGAAGATGGCCACGAGCGTAGCCACGCCGGCCACGCCCACGACCCAGTAGACGTCGTGGTAGTCGCTGTTCGTCAAGACGAGAATCCCTCCTCCGAGGAAGGGCGCCAGGCTCCTCCCGACGAGGGTCGACGACGAGAAAAGGGAGAGCCTCTCGGCCTTGCGCTGTGGATACCTGTCCACGATCACGGCGTTCGCCACCGGGACGAAAATCGCCGTGGCGAAGCCATGGTAGAACCTCACGATGATGAGCTCCAAGGGTGTGGCCACCAGCAGGTAGAGGAAGGGAGCGGTGGCAAAAACGATGGCGGAGAGCCACATCACCTTCCTCCTCCCAACGGTGTCGGAGAGGGAGCCCGCAGGGAGGCTGACGAGGATTCCAGGAAGAGTGGACGCCGCCGCGATGAGGCCCAGCGTGACCCCCTGGGCACCCAGGCTTTCAGAGAGCAGGGGGAGGATGGGGTTCTTGGACATCGTCGAGCTGAGTATGGCTAGGCATCCCGCTATACAGAAGGCTAAGAAGAACTTGCCATCAGACTTCAATCTGATGCGTCTCTCTGTGCAGCCTCAGAGGTCAGCTGGGCATACAACGAGTCGAAGACCACAAGCGCACCGGCTACCGTCTCCTGGTCGGACTTCGAAACCCGGGCGAGGCCCCTGACCACCTTGAAGACCCCGGCAGTCTCTCTGAACCTCGTCCTCGCGACTTCCTCCCCGGTGTCCACTTCGTAGTCGTGTATGATTTCCCCGATCCTCAGGGCCGTGGGATCTCTCACTTTGTGCTTGGCTACCAAGGCGTCGTACGAGGTGGAGACCCCCTCCACGGGGTTCACCTCCGCCCCGGGCAGCACGAACGGGATTGAACCCATCGGCGGGGTCTCATTCCTTCCCACGAACGCGAAGGTGGCATCAGGGTCGATGAACCTCTTGATGAGCCAGGCGGAGGCGCACCTGTCCAGGTGCGGCTCGTGGCGTGTCGCCCAGAGCAACGGCTACACCTTTGCCGCTTTGGCCTTGAAGAAGGCGTAGAGTGCGTCGTAAACGTAGAACTGCTTCGCCATGTTGTCGAAATCATCCTTGGTGATGGCTCTAAATCCTCCCGCTATGGAGTTGAGCCCGGGCGATTCTGGCGTGAGGTTCCTGTTGGGCGTGTCGGCTCCTCGCACCACCTTGGCGAGTTCCATGACTGCCGGGTCTTTGATCGAGTACTTCTGGACGATCGCGTCGAAGCTGCACTGGTCCCCGTGATGCCCCAGCTCCACTCCGCCCACGTCGTAGGGGATGGCCCCCTCGCTCTTCGCCGCCTCGAGGACCCTGTCGGCGGGCACGAAGAGGAACTCCGCGTCATGGTCCACGAAGTTCTTGATGAGCCACGGACAGGCTATCCTGTCTACCATCGCCTTTTCACGTGTTACCCATTTCATCATCACGCGCGCGCTTGACCTAATTACATAAGCCTATGCGGCGCTACAAATGGCAGAGTGGTCTTGCAGAGGGTGCCCGACCCCCAAGGCGCAGCGGGCCCGGTGCGATTCGAACCGCCAAACCGCCTTATGAAAAACCCTGATTATTGCTCAGATGAACCAACAGAGCTTGATTCTGCTTATCTCAGATAGCCCGGCCTGGATTCGAACCAGGGTCGCCGGCTCCAAAGGCCAGCATGCTTGACCACTACACCACCGGGCTGTGTTCGTATGTGGTCCATCGAAGGTGATTTAGCCTTGTTCGATTGCTCTCAGGATGTAGCCTGAGATCTTGGCCACGGGGTCCTCCATCGAATCGAGGACTTGTCTGGCCTTCTTTCCGATTTTCTCTTTGAGGTTTCCGTCGAGGAAGAGCCGCGCTTTGCTTAGAAGGGTATCGGGCCTGCTGACCTTTGCAAGAAGCCCTATCTTCTGCAGGTATGCGTCGGTGTAGAGCGAGCCCTGGAACGCCGAGATGGTAGGCACTCCCATCAGGGCCGCTTCGGCGTTCATCGTCCCGCCCATGCCTATGAAGACGTCGGTAACAGATAGGAGCCCCCGCCCGTCGATAATCTCTTCAGGGATGATGTACCTTGAGCCGAACGTTTTCTTGACTTCCTCGACTTGGTAGCCGTACCGGCAGAGCGCGACCAGATTACAATCAGCGAAGGTCTCCGCGACCCGCTCTAGCACAAAGGAAGTCCAATCACGATCCTTTGTTGCGAGGTACGGAGCGTCGCTTTCTTGCGCTCGGACTGTGATCGTCTTCTTCCTGGGGTTGAGCTTCGGGACAGGACCCCCATAGGCCTTCCTCTTGAGCCAGGCCGCTGGGTCGAGAGCGTGATATCTGGTAATCTTCTGTCGACCTATGCCGAA
>JBEKAG010000126.1:0-3576 GCA_050015955.1 Nitrososphaerales archaeon | reverse complement strand
CGCTGCACCCCCACCACCGTGAAACCTGGCACGTCGGCGAAGAGCGCCGCCGCGGGTATCCCGACGTAGCCCATTCCGACCACTACCACCTTTCGGACCATGATATCGCCGCCAGTATTGACGAATGGTATTATTTGCTTTCGCCTGTACGCGCGCGAAGTACTCATTCTGGGGGTCCGGGTTCATGCTGGCGAATGACAGTATAGCGATCCTCGTCCTGTCTAGTTCAACTGCCTCCTTCGATTCGTCCCTTACCCAGGGCATGACGACTCTGTAGACGTCGACCGGCACGCTCACGTTCTTGAGGTGTGCATCGCCTAACTTGACGAGGCGTAGCTCGAGCTTGTTCCTGACCTGGTCGTAGACCTGCTCAGATATGCAGACACCGCTATGTTCGGCGAGCGGTTCGATCAGTGACGAGATGTTCACCACGTCTCCGAGTAGCGCGCGCGGGGTACGAACTCACCCTCGAGCAGGGTCTGCAGCGAACGATTGAGTGGATGAGAAAACAGGTTTAGGCCGTCAGAATCAGCTCGACCTTCACATCCTCGGGGATCCTGAGCTTCGTAATCTGCCGCATTGTCCTGTCGTCGGGCTGGACGTCGAGAATCCGTCGGTGGACCCGCAACTGCCAGTGGTCGAAAGTGTGGCTTCCCTCGCCCGTGGGCGCCTTCCTTGTAGTGATTTTGAGCTTCTTTGTGGGCAGCGGCTGAGGACCCCTCACCTTCACACCCGTCTTGTCGGCGATATCCCTGATATCCTTTGCAACCCTCTCAAGCTCGGGAAGGTTCGTGCTCGTCAGCTTGATTCTGGCGAACTGGGGCATTTTCCTGCATTCGCCTCTCTCGACTCTATTTAGGGCTTTACGCCAATTCGGGTTGGAAATGCCCAATTCTCTTTTCGATACTCGAGGACCTAGATGCTCTTGGTGTCTTGGTAGTGTTCCAAACGAATTGTCAGGAGTCTCGTCAATGACTGACTCGGCGCAGGTCCCGGGAATCGTTTTAAGACGACCTCGATGTCGAATCATGGGACTTGTACCTCGATTCTGCCCACGAGAAGCTTCTCAGAGGCGAGGGGGGAGAGGCGAGACGACTCGCAATGGAGATACAGGCAAAGGTCGGGGACGCAGTAGGCGCCGAATCACTCGTTCCGATCAAATCAGCCCACGTCCAGGCTGACTATATCGGACTTCACGACTCCGGCATCGAACTCTTCGAGCGGTTCGTGGCCTCGGGCGGGAGCTTCGGCGTGCCGACCACCGTGAACCCGGCGAGCATCGACTTCGAGAACTGGGAGAGTCTCGGTGTCTCCGCGGAATTCGCGAGGAGCCAGATCCGACTCTGCGATGCTATCTATCGGCTGGGAGGAATCAGGTGCTGGACCTGCGTCCCATACCAAGTCTGCAACTTCCCAAAAGCTGGCGAAACGGTGGCCTGGGCTGAGCCCAGTTCCGTGGTCTTCGCGAACTCAATCATCGGCTGCCGGACCAACAAGGCGATGGCCGGGATGGACGTTGCCTGCGCGATTCTCGGGCTGACGCCCAAGTTCGGGATGCTTCTCGACGAAGACCGGGTCGCTGAGGTTGCCTTCATGGTCCCGTCCGGCAGCTTCTCTGACCTGGACTACCGGTCGCTCGGTCGCCTGATTGGAAAGGGCTCAGGCTCCAGAGTCCCTGCGCTAGTTGGCGTTCCCAAGGACGTGACGTCCGACGACCTCAAGCACCTAGGGGCGGCCGCAGCATCGGCCGGTCCCTTGTCCATGATTCACTACGTGGGCATCACAAGCGGCTCGAGCTCTCTCGAAGAGGCAGCAGGAGGAGAGAAGATCGAAAGAATCGATGTCTCTAGGTCGGACCTGGAAGCCGTCGAAGGCGAACTGAACCAGACTGAGGAGGCCCCTGACTTGGTCGCCCTTGGCGCCCCCCATCTATCGGTCTTTGAGCTGGGGTCGCTCGCAGGGCTGTTGGAAGGGCACAAGGTGAAGCAAGGGATCGAGCTCTGCGCGTACACCTCTCATCAGGCATACGATATGGCTTCCAGGGCCGGGATTCGCGCCGACATCGAGGCAGCTGGCGGAACTCTATCCAGAGGGACTGACGCAGACGTTTCCCCCCTCAGAGCTATGGGCTTTCTTGTCGTCCTGACGAATTCTGCCCTCCTGGCCGAGACGCTCCTCGCGGATGGGGCGATCAAGGTGAGGTACGCTTCGTTGCGTGACATCATCAGAGAGGTTTCGGTGTGAGCTCCAAGACTTTCAAGTGCCAAGTGCTCGTCGGCGGAGACGCCTCAGGCGAGGCACTCTTCTGCCGGCAGGCCTTTACGTTTGCCCGCGCGGTCGACCCGAGGACCGGTCTGGTCGTCGACGTCCGTAGCGAGATGACCGGTACAAGCATCAGAGGGAAGGTCCTCTTCTACCCGTGGGGCAAGGGATCAACTGCCGGGTCGTCTTGCCTCGTCGAGGCCATCCGGTTGGGCAACGGCCCGGCGGCGGTCGTGACCGAGCACCCGGACCTCGCCGCAGTCGTGGGGTCCTCCGTAGCGGGGATTCTGTACGGGAAGACCATCCCGGTACTCTCGGGCATCGACGCACGGGTATTCGCGAAGGCACAGACGAAGGCCGGGTCGATTGCATCGGTTGAAGGAGG
Source organism: Nitrososphaerales archaeon (assembly GCA_050015955.1). Taxonomy (GTDB): domain Archaea; phylum Thermoproteota; class Nitrososphaeria; order Nitrososphaerales; family Gagatemarchaeaceae; genus UBA183. The sequence continues at coordinate 929 of JBEKAG010000126.1, read as the reverse complement.
CGCTGCCGGGGTGGTCCTGACGGGTTGAAGAAGCGACCCATCCTTAGGAAGAAGGACCTTTTCATGTTCGACCTCGACGGCGTCTTCTACAAAGGCAAGGAGAGCAGGGAAAGGATCGGCGGCACAAGGGTCATCGAGGCCCTCCGTGAGTCTGGGAAGAAGCTCTTCGTCCTGACCAACAACTCGACCGACTCTGTCGAAACGGTCCACACACGTCTTGCCGAGTTCGGTATCCCTGTGCAAAGGGGGGAGATTCTGACGAGCGCGCTCCTCACGGCTGAGTACCTCAGCAAGAAGCACGGTAGGGTCTCGTACTTCCTTGTCGGCGAGGCTGGGCTCGAGTCTGAAATGAGGAGATGCGGTCACTCTCGGACCGAGGGCGAGGGGGCCCAGTTCGTGGTCGTCGGGTTGGACAGGAGGCTAACGTATGACAAGCTCGACCAAGCCGCAAGGCTCGTGAGGAATGGGGCCTCGATCGTTGCGACGCACACTGCGAGGCTCTACATGTCCAACAGCGGACCCGCAATCGCCACTGGGCCTATCGTGAGGGCACTAGAATACGCCACCCAAAAGAGGGCGACCGTAATCGGGAAGCCTTCTCCTCTGATGTTCAGAATGGCACTGGGGCGCGCCGGATGCGCGAAACGGCAGGCTGTGATGATCGGCGACCAGGTCGAAACAGACCTGGAGGGTGCTTCTAGGGCGGGAATCGATTCAATCCTCGTCACCACGGGTGTCGACCAGGACGCGAGGGGGACCGCAATGGCAACAATCCGCAACGTGGACGACCTTACAGACTTGCTCTAGAGTAAAGCTAGGATGATAAAGGAAAGGCGCGGTACAGGTGAACGTTTACTGGAGTAGAGTCGTTTACTCCAGTAAATGTTGACAAACCTTGAGAACGGAGGCGGAGAGGTGTGGTGCACGGC
>JBEKAG010000125.1:0-3640 GCA_050015955.1 Nitrososphaerales archaeon | reverse complement strand
CAAAAAGAACAATCACTACACGAATCAATAACCAACTGATAAGTATACATCTACAGAGACATTCTTCACGCCGACTATCGTCCCACTGCCCAAGTGGCTTCCCAGGTGAGTCACCAAGTAGTCGATTCCGAGAGAGTCGCATCTCCTCACCTCCTCGTTGAGGGAGAGCCTGCTCGCCTTCATCGTAGCCTTGTCCGATGACGCCAGGTTGGGAAGATACGGCATATGGGCGACTAGGAACTTGAAACCCGACTTCTTCCTCTTGTCGCGGAATGCTTCAGCCTGGTCCTCCTGGAGAGGCTTGAACCTCCATGTGCGTGGGTTCCTGGTGAAAATCTGGAAAGTTGTGCACCCGATTTCCTGGGCCCTGTCGAAAGCGAGGTCGAGAGACTTCTCTATCGATATGTGGAGCCCTATGAGTGGCTCGCGTGACATTCTAATCAAAATAGGCAGAGAGTGGGTTTATGGGCGTTTCCGACCCTGACCCACACTCTTCTACTCTTCTGCTTTCTCGCTTAGCGCTTCTTCGTCTTCGGCTTCAGTGATGCCTTGGAGGCCACAGTGCTCCTGACGGGAGCGGTCCTGCGCCTGTAAGTCCGGGTCGGCTTCTTGGAGATGGATGGCACTCCGAAGGAGGTGACAGATGGCGCGACGTACTGGACTGGGGCAGGCGTCGGCTGCACAGTCTCGTAGATTGCCTGGACTGGGGCAGGCGTCGGCTGCACAGTCTCGTAGATTGCCTGGACTGGCGACGGAGCAGGCTCAGCCGCGGTCGTTGCCACCGCAGCCGGAACCCCCACTGCCTGCTCCGTCGGCGGGGTGTAGGATTCGAGTGACGTCACCGAATTGATGGATCTTCTCTTCCTCTGGTGTCCCAAGTAGCCCTTTGGTGCAGCATAGAGCACCGCCACGACGCCAACGAAGGCGCCAAGCAAGACAGTCGCTAATTCAAGGACCATTGTTGATGCTGATACAGTCTCCTAGGGCTCTTCTAAGCCGAAGTCAAACATGATAAACAAACGCATCATGTTCTATGAACCAGTCGTGCGTCGCCGCTCGGCCAGAATCCAAAGTCGTGCCAGTTCCGACTAATGAAGATGGTTTTTATATTCGAGAGCTTGTTATTGGGGGCAATCATGATGCAGGTCCCGTATGAGAAGGTCTGCAACGAAATGTACAAGTTCGACAGGCGAGTCAGGTATGCAGCGATTCTCGATGAGAAAGGGAGGCAAATCGCCGGCGGTATGCGCAAAGGGATACCATCGCTGGAGCCTCAGAGCGAGGACCTACGACTGATTGCGAATATCACGATTCAGCTAAGCACAGACAAGACCTGGGACAGGTACTTCGGGCTGAGCCAGTTTACGTTCATCAAGAGAGAGAGGGTCAGCATCCTTACCTTTACCATCGGGAACAAGTTGCTCATGGTCTCGACCGAGCCTGACTTCACACTTCAGCAGGCACAAGATCTCCGGAACCAGATAGTAACGAACCACGCCTCAGAATTCGGATAAAATGGATGAGTTAGGTCAGTTAAGACCTAGCTCAGGGAATTTCGCCTGGGTGAGTCCCAATTCTCCCTGAAGAGTTCTGATGCGTTCGGCGTACTTCTTCATGTCTGCCGCGTTGTTCTGGACCTTACCGACCTTGTAGCCTCTCCAGGCCTTCTTCAGGGCGCCCCATGTCTGACCTTTGCTGTATTGCGACGTGTATATTCGCCTGAGAGAGGTTCTACTCTCATGATATTTAAGGTTCTGCGCTATGAACGCACTTCAAAGGGGACACTGTTGCCGTTGTGGTCGAACACCTCGACGTTAGATGTGCTTACGTAGGGATACCCCATTATCACCATAATCTTTCCAGTTGAGTGTAGCCTATCCTCGGGGGAAGGGTTGGTGTTCCCGGATGGGTGGGAATGGGCGACCCCGAGGTACGACATGTCCAACGGAAGCATGAACCAGCTGAAGGAGGAGTACGAGTGGGCATGCACTGCTGCCGGAGGGACCATCACGCTCGTGACCTCAACCATGCCCTTCTTCGACTTTCCCCGCAGGATCAGTATCCCCTCATTCGGATACGCCATCTGTGAGTAAGTCAGAAGGCTGTCCATCACCTGGGACGCAAAGATTACCTTATGGACGGGCAAACCATGCACCTGTCACAACAGCGTGACGCGCGCGCTCCGCCCCCGCAGAGCTGTCTGGGCTGTAACGTTCGGCACGAAACTGGACCCGGTAGAAGAGGCGCGTCTGGTGGACTCTGACCAAGAACCGAAATAGCCCAATGCGTCTGGATTTGAACTTTCACGGTTGGATGCGGCAGCAAGTCCGGAAGTCCCTCAGAGAAGGGATTCGCACACCTGACGCCTCAAGACCCCAAACCGGTCAAGCAGGGAAAAGGGTTTAAATGTGGAGTCGAGGGCGTCGGATAAAAGGAGCATAGAAAAAGAGAATGTTTGCACCATCGGCAGGATACGACCGGGCGATCACCATATTCTCGCCCGACGGTCGGCTGTACCAGGTTGAGTATGCCCTCGAGACGGTGAGACGCGGAAGCCTCGCGGTCGGCATTCAGACAAAGGAAGGGATTGTGCTAGCAGTGGAGGAAAAAGGACGAAAGCTCCAAAGTGACGACTCCGTGATCAAGATGTTCCAGATTGACGATCATGTTGGGGCCGTCGGAGCAGGATACATCCCTGATGCACGCATACAGGTTGACAGCGCAAGGGTCATGGCTCAGAGCAACAGGCTGATCTACGACGAGCCGGTCGACATCGAGGCGATAGCAAAGCGGATTGCCGACATGAATCAACAGTACACTCAGTACGCCGGCGTAAGACCCTTCGGAGTCTCCCTCATCATAGCGGGGGTCGACGAGAACAACGGGCCGGTGGTCTACCTGGCAGACCCGACGGGGACCTACTCGGGCTTTCATGCCATCGCAATCGGGCAGGGAAGCGACCAAGTCAACGACTACCTCGAGAAGAACTACAATTCAGACCTGTCTCTTGACGCCGCCGCCACGCTGGCCATCGAATGCATCTACCTCGTGAGCGAGGACAAGACTGGCACCGCGCACATCAAGGTCGCAGTCGTGGACTCAGAGACCAAGAAAATGAGGAGGCTCACTGAACAGGAGGTAGGCAGGAATGCCTCGAACGCAAGGACAAGGTCGGACAAGCCCTCTTCGAAGAGCTCCTAGGTAACAGAGTTCGCATTTGAGTGGGTCCTTCGGGTACGGGGGCGGGGATTTCAAGCCTAGAACCAGAGAACCATCAAAGTTCACAACCGTCCGGCTGACGCTTGACGGAGAGCATTTCGAGATACTCGTCAACCCCGACTCGGCGCTGAGCTACAAGCAAGGGAGGAACGTGGAACCGTCTCAGGTCATAGCCGTCGATGAGGTGTACTCGGACTCGACCAAGGGTCTCAGGGCCAGCAGCGAGAAGCTGAAGAAGCACTTCGGCACCGACGACCACGCCAAGGCGGCGCTGGAGGTGCTCAAGCGCGGCGAGCTTAACCTGACCCAGGAGCAGAGGAAGAGGCTCACCGAGGAAAAGAGGAAGGCGGTTGTAGCGATGATCTCGAAGAACTTCGTGGACCCGAAGACTTCGCTTCCTCATCCTGCGTTGAGAATCGAG
>JBEKAG010000124.1:0-3641 GCA_050015955.1 Nitrososphaerales archaeon | reverse complement strand
CGCGGACAGCGAGAGGACAGTGCCGGCCAAGCTCCTCTACTCTGACAGGGCCCTCGTCGGCCTGATAACCCGGAAGTTCAAGCCGGACCTGTTGGACCCCGCCCTGAACAAGAAGGTCAGCGAATCATGGATAGCGAAGAACCTTCCCATACGCTGGGTAGGCCCGGAGGCAAATCGCGTCAGACTGGAGATGAGCGTCGTCGCCGGGGCCAAGTTCGACCCCAAGGTCGTCCGGAAGGCTTCAGAGATCGAAGAGAAGATGAAGGCTTGAGACTCACAGCAGAGGAACGCTCCGCCCTCGGAGGGGTCGCATCTTCGATGGTAGCGCAGTCTTCGATAGCAGGGTTGGCCGCGTACGGTTCGAAGGTCGCAGGCTACGCCCGCCCTGACTCTGACTACGACCTTATCGTAGTCTCGAAGCGGTTCCGCGAAGGGATCAGGTACAGGTACGTCGAGAAACCAGTGGCCGCCTCGGCGCTGATAGTCGACGAACAGCTGCTCGAACAGGACGCGCAGTCCTCCTACCTAGGCGAGTTCGTGGTTGGGCGGCTCCTAAACGTCTACGAGCCGATCGCTAATCCAAAACTCTTCATGACTGTAGAGCTCGACTACAAGAAGAGGGTCTTGGTCGAGGCGCTCCTCGAACTGTCTGCTGACTATGGCGACTTCTGCAGGCATCTAATCGTGCCCTATGACTACTTCCTCTTCGAGAAGCTCGCGAAAAGGGCTGCGATGTACCCGCCTGCGCTCTACAGCTACGTCCAGACCTACACTTGCCCCCTCGGAGCCGAGAACCGAGGAATCTCGATGGAAGGCTTCGCCTCCGCGGCAGAATCTCTAGCCACGCGAGGCTTCCTGTCCGCGTCCCCAGCAGGCGTGATGATGATTCCCAAGGAGATGAGAGGAGACGCGTTCACCAGGGTCCAGTCGATTTTCTCGCTCACGACCCGGGGACTGACGCAGTACGCAGTCCACGGCTACGCCGGGCGGGTCGGCCTCTCGGTGTACAGGAGGGAAGCGCAGTCGAAGCTGAAGCGGATGAGGGAAGCTCCACGGCCCTTCTCAGAACTTGAGAAGCCAAGGTCTCTGCTAAGACTGGAGGAGGGTGTGATGATTCCCGACGCGTCACTCCTCGAGAAGGAGCTGGCCGGGCTACTTGGGTTCGCCACTTACTCGACGAGGGAGCGCGACATCGGCGACCCCTATTCGACGACACGCGTCCTGACCTTCACAGATGGGGCCCACGAAAGCTCGGTGGTGGTCAAGAGCTATTCTGACGTCCGCTCGCTCAAGTGGGCTCTCCTGGGCATCTGGGCCGCCGCAGCCAACAAGTTCAGCATGACCCCTATGGCCAGGCTCGACCGGGAATATGCGATGACGAGGAGCCTCAGGAAGAACGGAGTCTTGGTCCCCGCAATCCTGGCCGTGGCTCCTGGAGAGAGAATAATGGTCAAGGAGTTCATCAACGGCCCTGTCCTCTCGGTGGTCATAGACGGGCTCCTGAAGGGCAGCGCAGAAGGCATGGGGCACGTCTCGGCATACGCCGACCTCATGGCCAGGGTACACAGAGCGGGCCTAGCATTGGGAGACGCGAAGGCCAGCAACGTTGTCGTATCGCCCCGCGGCCTCTACCTCACCGACCTCGAACAGTCGGTGCCTGGAGGCGACATGGCGTGGGATTTGGCCGAATTCCTCTACTATACAGCGAAGCTCTCCATGCGGGAGGAGGCCATGAGAGGCGTGGCTAGGGCTTTCCTTGAGTCCTATGTGTCTGTCGGCAGCAAAGAGACGGTGGCCAAGGCGAGAGGCCCCAAGTACTACCGCCCCTTCCAGCCTTTCATCACCCCGGGCATGGTCCGCATGCTGAAGGAGTTGATGGAGGAGTTCTGCTAGCTCTGGCCTGTGAATGTCGCGTACCCGCAGGCGCGCGCGCCTCGCTCGGCTTGGTACCCGTCGAAGGTTCGAGCAACCCTCTCTTTTCGTCGTCAGACTCTGATTTGGCACCCTCCGTCAATGTCTTTCTCTTCGGGGTGCCAGCTCCGTCGGACTTCGCCCGGTGTCCATCGTATCACTAGGGCCCGCGCGCGCGGACAGTCGTAGACACGGAGGGCAAGGAATATCTGCCGAGAGGGAACCACCTAGTCAATCGGTCATACCACTTGATAGGCGACCCGAAGGCGGCGTTCTGAGTCGGAGACGGCGCGGTCACCAGCCTTCATCTGCGCCATCATCTGCGCCGTCGTAGCCCTGAACCTCGTCACTTTCGCGGCGGCTCTTCCCGAGACGGTCAGGCTGGACTCGGGTTGCTGCGCGCCTGCCTATCGCACGCTCGCCAAGGACTTCTCGGCCTACTACACCTCCGCTTGGAGGCTCTTCCACGACCCGTCTCAGGTCTATACGAGAGGCTCCGTCGCCGTCACCGACGGCGGGCCAGCCGTCCTTCCCCAGCCAGAGTCGTACAAGTATCTGCCGTCTTTCCTCCTCCTGATGAGTCCCCTACTCCTTCTCGGCTACCAGCAATCCCTGTTACTCTTCGATGTCATCCAGTTCGCCCTGCTTCCTCTCACCGCCGTGATGCTCCTGCTCCTCTTGGAAGGGAGAGGGCGGGTCCTGACCATCGCGGTGTTCGCGGTCGTCCTGTTCCAGCCGTCGCCCGCGCCCGCTGGATTATCGCTGTCGTTCTTCTGGCAATGGGGCGAAGGGCAGGCCAAGGTCTTCCAGACCTTCTTGCTCGTCTCGTCGTTTTATCTCGGTAAAAGTGGGAGGCCGCGAATGTCGGGGGTGTCGTTGGGACTCGCCACCTTCGACCCTCGGTTCGCCCTGCTCGCCGTGCCTCTCTTCCTGACTCTCAACAGGGGCGGGAGGATGCTGACTGCGGCGGGCTACGCGCTGGTGACCTTCCTGGCCTCCAACCTCGTCCTGCTCTATCCAGGCCTCGCCTCGGGTTTCCTCTCAACCCTCAACTCTGGGGCCATCACGCCCCTCTATCCGTACGCCGTCATCCCCCTCGCGGCTGTCCTGGCGCTGACGTTGGTAGAATCGAGGGCTGTGGCCGCCACCGTCAGACAGGTCGCGGTGAACCTCCGCGACCCGTATCGGCTGGCCGAGATGTGACATTCTCTTGTGTGGAGTGTCAGCCGAATAAATCGCGGTCCTCATAGGCTTCCTTCTCCTGTTCCCACTCTTCACTGTCCTCCTTCCTGCGGCTCAGGCCGATTCGGTGGTCGGGCAGAGTACGGTCTCTGCTTCACCACACTACTACCCTCAACGCGTACGCTCGAACACAAACGGCAGAGACTGGATCTTCTTCATCAGTTCATCGTCTATGTCAAACCTGCCGACGAACTTACAGTACCAGTCTTCGACGGACCGTTTGATATGGGGTGCCGCGCAGGATGTCCCTCTGACTCCTCTTGGTGCCAACTTAACGCCCTGGATTTCCCCGCAGGACGCAGATGACCCAGCCCATGTCGCCTGCCCGGGTACATCCGCTTACGCCTTCTTCGCATATGAATACGGGGGCTGGGTTGGAGGAGGGTTACTGGCCCAGAATATGTGGGACTCTACTACGAGAAGTGCGAGCTGAACAGGGACGCTTGCGTCGGCAATCAATCGTTTCGTCTCAATACCTCGACGACTAC